>JAIXTI010000080.1 GCA_027484025.1 bacterium | reverse complement strand
CCGCAAACACCAGCAGCACCGGCGTGAACACGATGAACGGTGCCAGAAAGTAGCCGACCCCGTCGTGCGTCTTGGGTTTGAAGTTCTCCTTGAGGAGCATCTTCAACCCGTCGGCCATCCCGTGAAACAATCCCAGCCACACCAGCTTGATGTCGGTGAACGGAATGCGGATGTACGCGCGGTTGGCACCAATGCGGTCGGACATGACGGCGGACTGCTTCCGCTCCACCCACGTCAGCAGCCCGCCGAAACTGAGCAGCATGACAATGGCATAGACGATGAACACCGTCGTCACCGCCAGATCGGGGAGCACACTGGAACTGGTCATGTCTCCCCTCCGGCCAGCTGTGCAAACAGCAACTCGGCGTGCGCGATGGGCGCCTTGCTTTCGAAACACGCCGCAAAGGGCGTCACCGTCCCTGCGAAGTTGGTGTAATGCCCTGCGCGTTCGGTCTGGATGCTGAGGGGAATGAACACATCGGCCTTGGCCAGATACGGCTGCTCGTACGACTCCAGTCGAATGACCGAAGCCCCCGCCGGCAACACCGCCGCGTCCACCCCTTCTCCCCACACCAGCACGACATCAGCCGACGCCAGCGCGGCGACAGTCGACGGGGTATCGGTGAGCGACAGCAGCGGGTACCGCGCCGCCGCCGTCGTCAGATTGGGGTTCTTGTCGCTCTTGATGAGCAGGTGATCCTCGAGCACTTCACCGGGCTGCGGCAGATGATCGGCCTTGCTGAACGCCGTCAGTCGACCGCCGCTCTGCGAGCCGAACGCCGCATGAAACGCCGCGAGCTCCTCGTTCGAGCCCCACGACGACACCAGCGCCACCACGGACTTTGCGCCAGCCAGCAACGCGACCGCGTGCTGTGTGGCCGCCTCGAGTGTGACCGCCTGTCCCTTCACCATGGCCTGGGTCGCGCGCGGCCGCTCGAAGATGCGTGCGAGATCACGTCCCTTATTGCAGATCCAGGGGCCGTTCACGTCGACGTTCTCGAGCGGCGTGACCCGCTCGATGCGCACGTTGAGCTGGGGGTCCAGCGCCTTGAGCGCCCACTCCGGCTTGCGATGCCAGATATTCACGCTGCAGCCGCGCGAGCACCCTGGACACACACTGGGCGTGGCCTTGGTGTACCACACGCGCGCATGATCGAGGTTCTCCCGCGACAGCAGCGCTCCCACCGGACAGATGTCGATCACGTTGTCGGAATACGCGTCTTCGTTGAAGTTCGCGTCTTCGGCCGGTCGGATCAGCGCGTGGTCGCCGCGATACACCGCGGCCAGCGCATGCGACTCCGACACCTCATGCGTGAATCGCACGCAGCGCGTGCACATGATGCACCGCTCGTTGTCCAGCATGATGCGATCGGACAACGGGTAGAACTTGGTCGCGTGATTCTTCCGATCGCTCGAGAGCGACGCCTTGCCGTTGTGCTCGTAGTGGTAGTCCTGCAGGATGCACTCACCCGCCTTGTTGCAAATGCCGCAATCGACGGGATGGTTGAGCGTAATGAACTGCATCGTTTCCCGACGCAGCTTCTTCACCGTATCGCTCTCGGTGAGCACGCGCATGCCTGCGGTCACCGGCATGTTGCAGCCGATATCAAACCACGGGTCACCGGCATCCTGCTCCACTTCCACCATGCAGATACGGCAATTGCCGGGCACCGACAGTTCTGGATGCCAGCAGAAATGCGGCACGTCGACGCCCGCGCGCCTCGCCGCCTGCAACACGGACTCCCCCTGAAACGCCGTGCAGGGTACGCCGTTGATGAAGAAGTCGAGTGTCTTGCTCGTGTTCACCGGCTCGTTGCTGCCCTTCAGTCGCGTCCCGGTGCTCATACCGCGGCTCCGGCGTACAGCGGCACCGGCACCGCCCCTTCGAACGGGTCGACCACCGCGAGGCGGCCGTCGAACATGGAGCGCCCGTTCAGGATGTAGTACTCGAACTCGTCGCGATAATGATCGATGATCGCCGTGCAGGCATATCCGGCCGAGTCGCCGAGACTGCAGATGGTAGTCCCGTCGTTCGCGTTCGAGATGAGATACAGCCGATCGATGTCTTCCGGTCGGCCTTCCCCGCGCACGATGCGGTCGAGAATGCGCTCCATCCAGCCCATCCCTTCACGACACGGCGTGCACTGACCACACGACTCATGGTGATAGAAGCGCTGAATGACGCGGGCGAGACGCACCATGCACGTGCCCTCGGCGACCGCAATCATTCCGCCGGAGCCCAGCTGCGAGCCGGCCGCGACCGCGCTGTTGTGATCGAGCGTCACACCCTTGATCTCGTTGGCATCGAGGATCTTGGTGGAGACGCCCCCCGGGATGATGCACTTGAGCGCCTTCCCGTCCTGCATGCCGCCGCAATCCTCGTAGATGAACTTCTCCCACGAGTACCCGTACTCGACCTCGTAGACGCCGGGACGCGCGATGTGCCCCGAAATCGAAATCATCTGTGTGCCGGGGCTCTTGGGCGTTCCCGTCGTTTTGAAGTCGACGGCACCGAGACTGATGATGACCGGCACATTGGCCAGCGTTTCGACGTTGTTCACGACCGTCGGCTTCTGATACAACCCCTTCACGGTGAGGCGAGGCGGCCGGTTGCGCGGCCATCCCTTGCGCCCTTCGAGCGAGGCGAGCATCGCCGACGCTTCTCCGCACACATACGAGCCGGCGCCGCGATAGACGACCACATCGAGCGAGTAGCCGGTGCCGAGGATGTTCGTCCCCAGCAGCCCGGCGGCGTAGGCTTCGTCGACCGCGCCCTGAATACGACGGAACGGCAAGTCGAATTCACCGCGAATGTAGATGAACGCGTGCCGGCCACCGATGGCGTACGACGCGAGGATAAGCCCCTCGAGGCAGAGATGTGGCGTGTGCTCGAGGATCCACCGGTCCTTGAAGGTTCCGGGCTCGCCCTCGTCGGCGTTCATGCACACGAAGTGATCTTCGCCGTCGTTGGGCTTGATCACGCCCCACTTGCGCCCCGCGGGAAACGCCGCGCCGCCGTGTCCCAGCAAGCCCGCCGCCGACACCTCTTTGGTGACATCGGCCGGCTGCATTTCCTTGAGCGCCTTCTCCAACGCCTGATAGCCACCGCGCGCGCGATACGACGCCAGCGTGTGCGAGCTGTCCGTGACCGGGAAGTTCATGAAGAACTTCCGCCCCGACAGCGCCGGTGCGTCTTTCTGCTCTGTCGTCACTTGGCAAGGTCCTCGAGCAAGGCGTCGACAGCGGCGGGCGTCAGATTCTCGTGATACGCCTCGTTCACCATCATCATCGGGGCCGTACCGCACGACGCGAGGCACTCGGCGGTACTGATGGTGAACTTGCCGTCGGGCGTCGTTTCGCCGGGCTGGATCCCCAACCGGCCACACAGATACTTCAGCAGCCCCTCGGCACCACGCAGCGAGCAGGAGACGTTGTGACACACCTGCAAGTGGTGATGCCCCAGCGGCGTGCGCGTGAACATGGTGTAGAAGCCGAGCACTTCGTCGACCTGTGTGCGCGGCACGCCGAGATAGGCGACCAGTTCGTCGATATCGCTGTCGGCGATGTAGCCCCGCTCCTTCTGAATGCGCTGCAGACAGGGGATGGTGAGGGAGCCTTCGAATCCCGCGGGATAGCGCTCCTTCCAGCGCTCGAACTCCGGGATGAGATGCTGAATACTCTGCATGGGTGCCGTCATCGATCGCACTCGCCGCCAATCATGTTGACGGACCCGAAGGTCGTCACGATGTCGGCGAGCTGGTAGCCGTTGAGCATGGTGTGCACGCCGCCCATGTGGACGAAACTGGGGGAGCGCACATGAACCTTGTGAGGCTGACCGTCGCCGGTGCTCACGATGTAAAAACCGAGTTCGCCGTTGGCCCCTTCGTGGGCGAGGTAGATGTCACCGGCCGGCACAACGGGGCCTTCCATCACCAGCTTGAAATGATTGATGAGCGATTCGATCTCGGTGTAGACGAGTGCCTTGTCGGGAAAGACGCAGCGTCGATCGTCCACCATGATGGGTCCATCGGGAATCATCTCGAGCAGCTGGCGGACCATGTACACCGACTCATCCATCTCGCGCATGCGGACGTAGTAGCGATCGTAGTTGTCGCCCTTGATCCCCACCGGGACGTCGAAGTCGAGCTCACCGTACGCGAGATACGGCGTATCCTTGCGCAGATCGCGCGGCACGCCGGTGGACCGCAGAATGGGCCCGGTGAAGCCCCAGTGCAGCGCGTCACGCGTGTTGATCACGCCGACATCGCGCATGCGGTCGATGAAGATGCGATTGCGGTCGACGAGCCCGTGCACTCGTTCGATGTACTGCTCATAGTCCTTCAGAATCTCTTCGAGGCGGGCGAACCATCCGGCCGGCACATCGAAGGCCAGTCCACCGATACGCCCATACGAATACGTCACGCGCGCGCCGGTAAGGGCGGCGAGATGTTCGTAAATCGAGTCGCGTACCGTGACCAGATACAAGAAGCCCGTCATCGCGCCAAGCTCCATGAGCTGCGCGGCAACGCACGTAAGGTGGTCGGCGAGTCGGTTGTATTCGGCGAGCAGCGTGCGCAGGTACTTGGTGCGCGGCGTGATCTCGATCCCCATGAGCTGCTCGACCGCATCGCAATACGCGAAGTTGTTGATCAGCGCCGAGCAGTAATTGAGGCGATCGACGTACGGCATGAGGTTGTGCCAGGTATGATCCTCGCACTCCTTCTCGAAGCCGCGGTGCAGATAGCCACAGTGGACGTCGGTCCGGACGACCTTTTCGGCATCCATCTCGGCGATGATCTGCACAGTGCCATGCGTCGCCGGATGCGACGGGCCGATGTTGACGATGGTGGTGTCGTCACGGGACGCCGTGAAGACAGACCGCACCGGGTTGGCGATCGGCGGCTGGATGGTCGGCTCAGCGGACAAGGGCACCCTGCGGCGGAAGGTACGGCACCAGCGGCTGCTCTTTCTGCTTGGGGTAATCCTTGCGCAGCGGGTGCCCCACAAATCCTTCGTACAACAGAATTGGGCGCAGGTCGGCGTTTCCGCGGAAAACGATGCCGTACATGTCGTGGCACTCGCGTTCCATGTAACCGGCAGAACCGTAGAGCGGCGTCAGCGAATCGACCGTGGGGTCGGCTTCGTGTACGCGGCACTTGAGCCGCACTCGCACCTTGTGGCTGGTGGAATAGAAGTGGTGCACCACTTCGAAGCGCAGTGCGTCGCTGGGCCAATCCACGGCGGTGACGTCAAGGAAGAGATCGAACGCGAAGTCGTCGCGCAGCCGTGTGGCCAGCGACGTGAGCGCGTCGGGGCGAATCGCGAGGACGAGGACTCCGTGCTGCACACCGAGCGAACGTACGGAAGGCTCCTGTCCCTCTGAAGCCGCGCCTTCGGGAGCCGCGCTTTCGGGCTCCGGGTCCCGTGATGCGGGGACCAACTGCGCTTGCAGGAGATCGAAGATCGGGGCAGTCACGATCAGAAGCTGTCGTTGATGATGGGATGCCGCCCGTTGGCGATCTTTTCTTGCAGCCGCATGATGCCGTCGATGACCATCTCAGGTCGCGGCGGACATCCGGGGACGTAGATGTCCACCGGAATGATGCGATCGATGCCGGGGAGCGACGCGTAGTTCTGATAGAACCCCCCCGTGCTTGCACAGACCCCGAACGCCATGACCCACTTGGGCTCGCACATCTGCTCGTAGACCTTGAGCAGAATGGGCGCCTGCTTCTGCGTCACCGTTCCGACAACCATAAGCAGGTCGGCCTGTCGTGGCGAGAAGCGCGGCAGCGCGGCACCAAACCGGTCGGTGTCGTAGTTGGACGCACTGACTGCCATGAACTCCATGGCGCAGCACGCGGTGACGAACGGATACGGGAAGAGCGAAAACTTGCGCGCCCATCCAACCAGTTCGTCTTTGCGTGTCGTGAGGTATTCGAACGTGGCCGCTTTCGAACGGCTCTCGGCTGCGGTGCCGGCGACCGGCAGCGCACCGGCGCCACCAAGAATAGGGAGGCTTTTGCCGTACATCGACTACTCCGTCACAGCTTCGAGGATGCGTGCCTTGTATACATAAAGGAGGCACAGCACCAGCAACGTGGTGAACAGGAAGAACGTGAACACCATAAACCCGGAGAGCGGTCGTGCGCCGAGGGTCCAGATGATCAAGAACATTGTTTCGAGATCGAACAGCAGAAAGGCGATCGCCACCGCGTAGTACTTGATGGGGACGGCTTTCACGTTGATGACGTCCACGACCGTCGCACCGCATTCAAACGGTTCGAGTTTGGTGGACGTGGCGGTGGGCTTGGGGCCCAGCAACGCATTGAGGGTCAGCGCCAGGCCGACAAAGCCGACGATGGCGGTGAAGTACAGCAGGAACGTGATATACGGCGTCATCGAACAGGCACTGGGGAGTCGGGCCTGATTATGGGCGGGAAGCGCGGATCGCTGCGCCCGGCATCCCGAATGGTAATGGAATGCACCGGTCGGCAAGCTGATCGGCCAGAACCGCCAACGTGAAGCCGCGTCTCGTCCCCGTCAAGCGGCCTGGCGTGCGCCGAGACTGTAACGATTGCCTGACACCTTGAGTGTCAAAACATGTTGACAGTTGGACCGAGCGGTCGCAACTTCATTAATATGATCAGAGCCGAACCGCTGTCCCGCACTGACGCGCAGGAACCCGCAGCCCCCGCTCGCGTTAAGTTCCAGTCAGCGCGCCCGTCGGCCTCTGTCCTGTGTGTGCCATCCTCATCCCTGCCTGACATCGCTTCGATGAATCCTCGGCGTCTCCCGAGTTCGGTGGCATGATCGCACCCGCTTCGCTCAGCGATGCCGCGGAGTGCGCGCGCATCACCATGATCCATGCGCGAACGTTCTCGCTGGCCAGCAAGCTGCTGCCGCCCGGTAAACGTCGCGCCGCTTATGCCCTGTACGCCTTCTGCCGCGTCGCCGATGATCTCGTCGACCAGGCGGACCACGACAATCTGGGCGAGCTCCGCGTTCAGCTCGATGGCTATCGCGAGCAGCTGCAGTCAGCGCTCGACGGTCGCCCCGCCGGGCCGATTTTCCGCGAGATGGCGTGGGTGACGCGGGCGTACGATGTCGCGCCTGACCCGCTGTTCGAATTGCTCGACGGCGTGGGGCGAGACCTGGAGGCACACACCTATGACACGTGGCCGGCGCTCGAGCAGTATTGTGAGGGAGTCGCGAGCTCGGTCGGTGAGATGTGCACGTATGTTTTTGGTGTGCCGGCCGGGCCGGCCATGCGCACCAAGGCCATTCAGTACGCGCGCACGCTAGGCACGGCGATGCAGCTCACCAACATCCTGCGCGACGTTGGCGAAGACGCCCACCGCGGGCGGTGCTACCTCCCGGCCGAAGACATGGCCCGCTTCGGCCTGACTGCCCAAGACGTGCTGTCCCGGGATCCGGCGCTGGCCCGGAACCCGTCGTGGGCCAAGCTCATGGCGTTCGAAGTCAGCCGTGCACGAGCGCTCTATGCTGCGGCCATGCCCGGCATTGCCCTCCTCGAGGCCGATGCGCAGCGCTGTGCGGCGGCTTGCGCCAACGGGTACGCCGGCATTCTCTCGGCGATCGAAGCCCAGGGCTACGACACCATTACGTCGCGGGCCCGCATTGGCCGCCTGGCGCGCGTGGGTATTTTGTGGAACGCGTGGCGCTATCGTGCCCCCACCCCTGATCTTTCGGCGCTGGGCCACGGCCCGCGCATTGTCTGGGAACCCAACGCTGCGTCGTCCAACGCCGACGCACTTGTCCGTCTCGCCTGAGGTGCAGTTCGCATGACTCCTTACACGGACCTTCAGGACACCTCGAAGTCGACGCTGTTTCGTATTGCCACGCTCACGCTGCTCGGCCACTTGGCCTTCAGCGCGTTCTCGGCGTTCGCCTTCGCCACGTTCCTGCTTCCGCCTTATCCCGATTGGCTGCAGACGGCCCAGAACCAGAAGGTCATGGCGGTCGGCTATGCGTACGGCGGCGCGACCACCGTCACCCTTGGTGCTATCTCCGGGCTCGCGTTCCTCGCGTACGCGGTGGGAGTTCGCAAGGCGCTGATCACGTTCGGCGTCGCCTTCCTGCTCGCGTTCACGTCGGAGTATCTCGGCACCGTGACGGACTACCCGTTCGGGGCATACGAGTACACGAGCCAGCTCGGGTACAAGCTGTTCAATCGGGTCCCGTTCAACATCCCGACGTCGTGGTTCTACATGCTGGTCGCGTCGCTTGCCATTTGCGGTCGGTTCCTGCCAGCCAAGAATGACAACGTGTCCAAGTGGTGGTGGGCGTTCGTCGGCGGTGTGGTGTTGACGCTGTGGGACGTGTCCATGGATCCGGCGATGGTGAAGACCAATCACTGGTTCTGGCAGATGGGTGACCTGGCCGACCGCAGCGCCTTCGAGCAGTTGATCGGCAAGCCCATCTTTTTCGGGATGCCCATTACGAATTGGCTTGGCTGGCTGCTGACCGGTATTCTGGTGGCGCGCGTGATGCTCATGATCATTCCCCCGTCGGAATGGGTGAGCAAGGTGGCGCCGCATCGGTTGCCGATTGCGCTCTATGCCATCAACGGGTTGCTGCCGATTGCCATCTGCTTACGCTGGGACATGGTACCCGCCGGTATCCTCGGTACGATCGCGATGGTGCTGCCGCTCTGGGCCGCCCTTCGCAACGATCCGGCGCCGTTGACGAGCCTTGGCACCTCGCCGTCGGCCGGGGTCCGTGATGGCGCCTTGAGCGCCCGCTGATCGCACCGAACCCGGCGATATGTCGCACTGTGTTGTACGCGGTACCAGAACGGCCGGGCCCACGCCCGGCCGTTCGCCTTTCATCCACGCCCCGATAGGGGTTTCCCGGGCACACGGCGCAAGCCTTGTGCGTTAGCCTTTTCGACTGCGGTATGGATCGCCTCATCCCGATTTTCGATTCTGATGCACTGCCAATCGGCATTCTGGTTCTCATCGTCGTCGAGGCGTTGGGGCTGGTTCTGTGGCAGCGGCGCAATCCTGAGTCCGCCATGGGGCGGCCCAACACGGCGCGTATCGTGTCGTTTCTGGGTGCCGGCGGATCATTGGTTGCCGCCATGATCTTTCACCGCCGTCCCGAACCGTTTCCCGAGGGATTTGCCCTCGCGATGCTGTGCGCGATGGTGATTCACTTGTGGCACATCGCCGTCCTGCTCCGCCGCTGACCGCGCGGCACCAGGCCAACGATCCTTCAGCTCTACGGTTATGCGCATTGTCGTCATCGGCAGCGGCTTCGGCGGACTCGCCGCAGCCATTCGCTTGCAGGCTCAGGGGCACCAGGTCACGGTTGTCGAGAAACTCGATAAACCGGGAGGGCGCGCGTACGTCTTCGAACAAGATGGCTTCACGTTCGACGGCGGCCCGACGATCATCACCGCCCCGTGGGTGCTCGATGAACTGTTCGCACTGACGGGCCGTAAAACCGAAGACTACATCAAGCTCGTCCTCCTCGACCCGTTCTACAACATCCGGTTCGAAGACGGTACGGTCTTCCACTACAACGGCGACAAGGAAGATCTCATCCGTCAGGTGGGTGAGTTCTCCCCGCGCGACGTGCAGGGCTACCAGCGCTTCCGCGAGAAGTCGTGGGACATCTTCAACATCGGGATGCCGCTCATCGACAAGCCGTTCCTGTCGATCGGCTCCATGATGCGCGTCATCCCCGACCTCATTCGCACGCGTGCCGATGTGTCGGTGGCCGGACTCGCCGAGAAGTACATCAAGGATGATCGCCTGCGGCAGGTGTTCTCGTTCCACCCGCTGCTCGTCGGTGGCAATCCGTTCCGCTCGTCGAGCGTGTATGCGCTCATTCACAAGCTCGAACAGCAGTGGGGTGTGCTCTTCGCCATGGGCGGCACCGGGGCACTGGTGCGCGCGCTCGTGCAGGCGTTCGAGGACCTCGGCGGTGAAATCCGTCTCGAGAGTGAAGTGCAGGAAATTCTCGTCGACGAGAAGCGGCGCGCGAGCGGCGTGAAGCTCAAGACGGGGCAGCTGCTCAAGGCCGACGCGGTGGTGTGCAATGGCGATCTCGTGCAGGCCTATCGCACGCTGTTGCCGGCCGCGGTGCGCCCGAGTGTGCCGAACAAGAAGGTCGAAAACCTGCGCCACAGCATGTCGCTGTTCGTCGTGTACTTCGGCACCAACCGCAAGTACGACAACATCGCGCACCACGAAATCATCATGGGCCCGCGCTACAAGTCGCTGCTCGAGGACATCTTCGAAAAGAAGATCCTCTCCGATGATTTCTCGCTCTACCTGCACCGCCCCACGGCCACCGATCCGTCGCTCGCTCCGCCGGGCCACGATTGCTGGTACGTGCTCTCCCCCGTGCCGCACCTGGGGAGCAACACCGATTGGGAAGCGGTCGGCCAGCGCTACCGCGATCGCATCATGCAGTACCTCGAGGACCGGTACGTCCCCGACCTGCAGAAGCACATCGTCACGGAGCGGCGTATCGATCCGCGCTACTTCCAGAATACGCTCAACAGCTATATGGGCAGCGCGTTCGGCCCGGAGCCCGTGCTCACGCAGTCGGCGTACATGCGTCCGCACAACCAGAGCAAGGACATCCCGAACCTGTATTTCTGCGGCGCCGGGACCCATCCGGGCGCCGGCCTGCCCGGCGT
>JAIXTI010000213.1 GCA_027484025.1 bacterium | reverse complement strand
TCACCGGCCGCGACATGGGCGGCGCGACCGGCCAACGATTGGGCATCCACGACGAGCAGGTGCGGGAGAGTCATGCCGCAATCTAGCCGTCATGTCGCAGATCGTCCCGGAGCGCTTATGTTGCAGCAGTGGTACCGGCCCCTGGCCGGTGCTCCCCATGTGACGACACTGCTCCCGACCTGCTCCCGACCTGCTCTCATGAACATCATCGACGCCATTGCCGCGCGCCGCTCCGTGCGCAAGTTCACCGACCGCACCCCTACGCGCGAAGAGCTCGAGCAGATCATTCAGGCGGCCACACTGGCCCCCATTCACCGCCTCACCAATCCGTGGCGCTTCTACGTCCTCGGCCCCGAGGCGCGCGCTGGCTACGGCCTCGCCCTCGGCAACCGCAAAGCCAAGAAGGCCACCGACGAAGCGCACGCCGAGTCCATTCGCAAGGCGACGAGCGACGAACACCGCGCGCAGCCGTGCATGGTCATCGTCGCGATGTCGCTCAATGAGAACCCGGAAATTCGCGAAGAAGATTACGCGTCGACGATGATGGCCACGCAGAACCTCTGCCTTGCCGCCGTCGAACTCGGACTCGGCACGCATATCCGTTCGGGCGCGATCATGGACGATCCCGCCGCGCGGTCCGCGGTTGGCGTGCCGGAAGGTGAGCGCATCGTGGCGGTGCTCACGGTGGGTACGCCCGCCGAAGTGCCCGAGCCCAAGGCGCGCCGCGCCGCCGCCGAAGTCACGCACTGGGTCGCGTGAACGAGAAGCGGCCAGGGTATCGCTATGCCGTATTGGCGATGCTCACGCTCACGTACACGTTCAACTTTCTCGACCGACAGATCCTTGGCATTCTCAAGGAGCCCATCAAGCGCGACCTGGGGCTGAGCGACACCGAGCTCGGCCTTATGGGCGGGCTCGCGTTCGCAATGTTGTACTCCACGGTCGCGGTGCCGGTGGCGTGGGCCGCCGATCGCATGCGCCGCACCTGGATCATCACGGTGGCGCTGGCGCTGTGGAGCGGCTTCACCATGCTCTGCGGCGCCGCCACCGGATTCTGGTCGCTGTTCCTCGCGCGACTGGGGGTCGGCTTTGGTGAAGCCGGCGGCGTGGCGCCCGCCTATTCGTTGGTGGGCGATTACTTCCCGCCGGCGCAGCGGGCGCGTGCGCTGGCCGCGTATTCGTTCGGCATCCCGTTAGGGTCAGCCTTGGGGACGCTGTTCGGTGGCCTCATGGCGGCGTATATCGATTGGCGCTTCGCCTTCGTGGCCGTGGGCGCCGCCGGCGTGCTGTTGGCGCCCGTGTTCAAGTGGGTGGTGAAAGATCCGGTGCGTGGCGCGTTCGACAGCGCAGGCATTGCCACGGAAAAACCGGTGGCGCCGCGTTTCGCCGACGTCGTGCGCACCGTGCTCCCCAAGCCCACGTTCTGGTTGCTGGCATTCGGTGCCGCCAGTTCGAGCATCTGCGGCTACGGCGTCGCGTTCTGGTTGCCGTCGTTCTTTATGCGCAGTCTCCAGCTCACGCTGGCGCAGACGTCGCTGTTCTACGGTTCGCTTCAGCTTATTGGCGGAATGGCCGGTATCTGGCTGGGCGGCGCGCTCTCCGACCGACTCGGCGCCACCAACCGGCGGGCCTATGCGCTCGTACCGGCGGTGTGCTATCTGGTGGGGTTGCCGTTCTTTCTGACGGCGATGAACAGCACGAGCCTAGTGGTCGCGTGGTTGCTGTTCGTGGTGCCCATCGGGCTCAACCTGGCGTGGCTGGGACCGGTCGTGAACGCCGTGCAGCACTTGGCGCCGGCCAACATGCGCAGCACCACCAGCGCACTCTTTCTGCTCGTGAACAACCTGCTCGGGCTAGCGGTGGGGCTCTGGGTCTTCGGCTTCGTGAGCGACCTGCTGGCGCCCCGGTATGGGGCCGAGTCGATGCGGTACGCGATCTACTTCGGGTTGAGTTTTTACCTGCTGGCCGCGACGCTGTTGTACTTCGCGTCGCGGCGGTTGCCGGCCGATTGGGTGGAAGGGGGCGGGTGAGTGTTGCGGGCGCCCCTTTCGAGCCTTCTGGCGGGTTGCTAGACTACCTGTTCGGTGCCGGGACGCTGGTGCCCACTTCGCGGGCGTAATTCAGTTGGTAGAATGCCAGCTTCCCAAGCTGGACGTCGCCGGTTCGAGTCCGGTCGCCCGCTCTGACACAACGCCAACGGCGGTCTCCCTGTGGAGGCCGCCGTTTTGTGTTCTGTACCATCTCTCGGCGGAGGGCCTACCGCTCACTGCGCTCAGCATGCGCTCGATCGGCGTCGCCGATTGAAAGACCGATGTTGGGCGTCAATGAAGATGAGCGGGGCGCGAGCCATACACGGAAGCGGGACGTCGGAAACCAAACCGACGAAGACGCGTGTCGTACCACGGCCGCCCTCCTCCCTCCGATCTCTCCTGTGCTATCCATCGTCCTTGCACTACACGCGTCGGTGCACGCGCCCTTTGTGATACCACAAGACTCGGCGAAGACTCGACAGACAATAGTCCGCGACAGTAGCGCGACCGACTCGACTACCAAGCGCCGTCCGACGCGACTTCCCGTCACTACCGAGGTGTTGGCCACCGCGTTTCTCGACGAAACGGCTCGCGAACTGTTCACGCGCGCCAAGATCGCGCGAGTCGCGCAGGACTCGTCCATGCAGAGCTACGACGCGAAGGTCCGTCAACGCATCTCGGTGCGCGCCGGTATCGGCAAAGCGGGCCCGGAACGTCTCGCCTATCGCGGCGAGACCGCGGCGCGCGTGCAATGGCAACGAAACGTTGGGGCCCGCATTGAGGTGACGGGGACGCGTATGGTGCTTCCCATCCTCGGCGTACCAAAGGTCGAGAAGGATGCGATCCAGGACATTGCCGGTGACAACGAAATGATTCCGATCCCGTACTTCCCGGGGTCGGAGACGCTGTGGATTGGCGGGAGCGTGGCACGCGCGGAAGTAGACGACAACGGCATCGTCAATCCGCTCGCGACCGGCGCCGAGGCGTACTACACGTACCAAACCGGTGATTCGGTGCAACTGCGACTGCCCGATGGGAAGATCGTGCGACTGCGCGAACTCGCCGTGCGCCCGCGTACACCCAAGGGCAATCTCGCGGTCGGTTCTCTGTGGTTCGATGTCGCCACCGGGCAGCTCGTGCGGGCAGCGTATCGCCTGGCGGCAGCAACGCCCAATGCCATGTCGGCCGTGCCCAACGACTCGGCGACACGGAGCGCGAAGATCGCGGCGTTCATGGTCAATTCGCTGTTCGCACCGAATGTCGGGGAGATTTCCTCGATTGCCATCGAGTACGGACTGTATCAGGGGAAATTCTGGTTGCCGCGACTGCAATCAGCGGAAGGGTCGATACGAGCGCTGTTCGCGCGCGTGCCGGTCAGGTACGAGAACTCCTTCACCTATGCGAGCGTCAACGCGTCGCCGCCGCTTGGCGTCATCCAGGTCGACACCTCGAAGATGGCCGCCGATAGCTCCAAGAATCAGTGCAGGAATTCGGCCACGCGTGTCGTCACGCAGTACAAGAGCGATGCGCGCATTCCTTCTGTGCTCACCATTCCCTGCAATGACAGCACGCTGATCTACTCCAAGGATTTCGTGGGTTCGATCTACGATGACGACGACGCGATCTTCGACCGTGAGAGCCGCGATCAACTGATCGGCGCCGCGCTTGGCATGCGGGCGCAAGCGGCGTTCTCCTTGTCGAATCTTCCGAAGCCGCGCGTCCAGATTGGGCCGTCCATGATGCGCTACAACCGCGTGGAAGGGTTCTCCACGGGACTGCTGCTGGAGCAACAGCTGGGCGGCGGCTTTGCTGCCACGGCGATTGCCCGCTATGGAATCGCCGACGGCAAGCCCAATGGCGAGCTCGCGATGGCGCGTACGAATCTCAGCCGCACCGTGGGGCTGAATGTGTATTCACGACTCAATGCGGCCAATGATTGGGGCGCACCACTCAGCTTCGGCAGCTCGCTGTCGGCGTTGCTGTTCGGTCGCGACGAAGGGTTCTATTTTCGATCGAGTGGCGTGGAGTTGCAGTGGAACTCGACGCGCTTCCTGCGTCTCGATTGGCGCGCCTACACGGAGCGCCAAAGTCGCGCCATGCAGAACGCGACCTTCACGGTTGGCGGTGCGTTCGTGCCGAACATCGCGGCCTACCGTGGTCGCTTTACGGGATTGACTACCCGCTGGCTCAAGTCGAGTGGCGACGATCCGAGCGGCTTGCGCACGTTCACCGACATCCGGTTGGAAGGCGCCATTGGTGACTCGGCGTTCGCGCGTGGTGCGGTAGACTTCACCATGTCGCACGCGTTGCCCAGAAAACTGAGCGCGAGCCTCGCGCTGTCCGCCGGAAGCTCTGTCGGTGATATGCCCATCCAGCGGCATTGGTTTTTGGGTGGTCTGCAAACCATCCGTGGACAAAGCGCCGATACGACGCAGCACGGCAACGCGTTCTGGATGACACGTGCGGAGCTGTCGGCAGGGCCGAGCGCGCTTCGGTCGTCGCTGTTTGGTGACATCGGATGGACGGGTGATCGAAGCAGCATCTCGCGAGCAGGACGCCCGCTGAGCGGCGTGGGATTGGGTTTTGCCGCATTCGATGGGCTGGTGCGATTCGACGTGTCGCGCGGCGTTTATCCGCGCCAGCAGACACGCGTGGATTTCTACCTCAACCGACGATTCTAGCATCGGCGATGCGGGACCGTCGTCGCAGGTGCCGTAGGGGGCTTGCGCCCGTAACGCTCAGCCCGCCTCTTTGACACGCATGACCAGCCCACTGCTCGTCGCCAGCGTGTCAGGCGCGATTGTGCTCGCCCTCGCGGGCCGGATGTCGCCACGGTCTTCAGCGACCATACCGGTTGGCACTCCTTGCTGCCAGCAGGATACCGTCCGCGCGATCGCGCCGCCCACGCGCCCTCTCCCGCCCGAACGCGCGAGCGCAGACACTACGCGATTCTCGTTCATCGTGTACGGTGACACGCGGGGGCGGAACGACGGGCAGTCCGTACAGGTCGAGCACGGCGTTGTCGTCGATGCGATGCTCCGCAAGATCGACGCGCTCAACGGCGGCCCCGATGCCGTGCGCTTCGTGTTGCAGAGTGGCGATGCCGTGGTCGATGGACGCGATGCGGCGCAATGGAACGTCAGCTTCATCAGCCTGATCAATCGGCTCACCACCGTTGGCGGCGTCCCGTACTTTCTCGCGCCCGGGAACCACGACGTCACCACGGCGTCGGCGCTTTCCTCGCGCGGACGACAGCAAGGACTGCAGAACTATCTGCGCGCGACTGCGCAACTCATTCCGCCGGAGAACGCCACGCGCCGGTTGAATGGCTATCCCACGTACGCGTTCGGCTACGGCAACACCTTCGTGCTCGCGTTCGATTCCAACATCGCCGAGGACGACACGCAGTTCGCGTGGGTAGAGCAGCAGCTGCGCGGCCTCGATCGGACGCGCTATCGGCACGTGGTGGTGTTCTCGCATCACCCGCCGCTGTCGAGTGGGCCGCATGGTGGTGCAAACACGGTGGAGCGGCCGGCGGAGGCCGTTCGGCGTCGCTATCTGCCGCTATTCCGGGAGTTGGGCGTGCGCCTCATGGTCACGGGGCACGAGCATTTTCTGGAGCATTGGATCGAGCGTTACAAGTCGCCGGCGGGTGCGTGGCAGCGCATGGATCATGTCATCAGCGGCGGCGGCGGCGCGCCCATTTACACCTGGCAGGGCGCTCCCGACCTTGGCCGTTACCGCGCCACGTCGCGCGGCGTGGGGGTGAAGCTCGAACAGCTGGTGCGCCCCGGGACGCGCGAACGCGATAACCCGTACCACTTTCTCGTGGTGTATGTGAACGGCGGCGAGCTGTCGGTGGAGTTCGTGGGCGTGGACAAAGGCGCCCAGGCCCAGCCCTACAAGCGCCCGCGACTATCGCTGATCGATGCGGCGCGGGCGCCCTGAAGGGCCGCACTCACGGCGCACCGTCGGCCTGATCGCGGAAGTCGTTCTTGTCGGCGCTGTGCGGACGCCCACCGTCCGTGTTGTGTCGCTGCTGGAACGGCGTACCGGTGGCATCCGGCACCGGGGTGTAATGCGATTGACGTGAGGTGTGCGGCGTACGATCGAAGGGCATGAACATGGGAACCTCCAAGGCTGGTACGAAGAAGGCCCCTCCGTGGGAGGGGCCTTGGCAGATGTACCAGGCGCCGCCTCCCGTTGCAGTCGGGAGGGGCGGCGGTGTGCGTCACATGCTGACGACGGTGCGGCCCTGCTCCCGGTTGCTAAGTACTACAAGAATCGCCGTTACGGGAATCGTAACGCCGACGGGGAGAAGGCTGATAAGTCGTGCAGAGGCCATGTGGGGCGCGGTCATGTGTTTCAGCTTCGGCACGAACTCGAGAAAAGTCAAGATATTTGGGCCCGGAAATTTGCGCTTTGTCCCAAAAACCGGGACGCCGCGCCGGTCACGGAACGATTGGGCCCGTTAAGGAACGGTAGACATCTGTCGATATTTCTTGCCATGGCTATCAACATCAAGAGTGCAGACGCTGAACGGCTGGTGCGTGAGCTGGCCGATCTCACAGGCGAGAGCATCACCGATGCTATCCATCACGCAGTCCGCGAACGGCTCACCCGCGAGAAGCTTCGCAAGCTCGGCTCCGTCGAGCGGTCCTGGTCGCGCATCGAACGCATTCAGGAACGAATCCGCAGCTTCCCGCCCGTCGCCGGCCAGACGAGCCAGGAGTCGACACCATGATCCTCACCACGTCGGCGCTGCGGGCGCTCTGGCAGAACGCCCCCGATGCCTCGCGCCTGCACACCGCCATCATGCGAAGCCCGGTGCGCGCCGTCTCCGCGGCCACGGTCGTGGAAGCCGCTATGCTCCTGCTCGCGGAACGGCAGGGCGGTAGCGATCTCGAACTGGACGCACTGCTCCGTGAGCTCGACGCCACCGTCGTGCCGTTTACCGACGCCCAAGCCCATCGGGCACGCGAAGCCGCCCGCACCTATGGGCACGGACGGCATGCGGCATCACTGACGTTGGGCGATTGCTTTGCCTACGCGCTCGCGGTCGACCTGGGCGAACCGGTACTCACGCTCACCGACGGCTTCACGCGCACCGATGTGGAGCGCGTGTCGTACTGACGCCAGCCGCGCTTACTTCTTGGTGGTGATGCGAATGACGCCCTTGGCGCCTTCGGGGCCATAAAGCTTCTCGGCAGCGGCACCCTTGATCACTTCGACGCTCTGGATGCGATCGGGGGACATCTTCATGGCCGCTTCGGTTGCCTTGACGCCGTCTACAAAGATCAGCACATCCGAAGGCTGGACGGCACCGCTCACGCTGATGCCACGGCCCAGGCGGAGTGCGCGCGTCGTGTCGCCAGACGTGCCGCCTGCGCGAACCAACACCGCGTTGCCGGCGCCGAGTGTATCGGCTCGGATGGCGACTCCGCTCACGGTCACCAACGCCTTGGAGCCAATTACGACTTCTTCGCGAACGTCTCCCTTGGCTCTGAACACGATGCTATCAACGGTGCCCGTCGCATTGGAGGCCGTCAATTCTCTTTCTTCAACCTTGCCCTTGGCATCGCGTGTGGTAATGGCAATGACGTTGGCATCCTTCGACTTCTTGCGAATGTTGATGGTCGCGATGCGTTCGGCGACGAGGCCGCGCGCTTCTACTGCGGACGCCACTTTGCCATCGATCACATACTCTGTGACCGCCGCCGGCGCCGTCAACTTCTCCGCGCGCTGCTGAGCGGCCGTCACATCCATTCCTTCCAATTCAGCACTGGTGGGCAGCTCGGCGCCGCAGGCCGCGAGCAGCGCGCCGGACGTGAGGGCGATGGCCATCAAGCGGCGGGTGGTACGCAGGGAACCGGGACGTGTCGTCATGTTGCGGATTCTCCGTTCGAGATGGGAAGCGCGGTGGGAAAAAGCGGGAGCCCCGGTAAGCGCCGGGAGTGGCGCCGAGGCGGCGGATAAATCGATGAGCAGCGCGCCGTAGCGACGCGTGGACGCGCCGGCCGCCAACACGCGGGCATCGCAATCCAGTTCAATGGCGAGTCGCAGGCGTGAGAGCATGAACCACGCAAACGGGTTCCACGGCAGCAGCGCGAGTGCGAGACACCCGCTCAGCAGCAGCAACGGATCTCCGGCGGCGATATGCGCCTGCTCGTGTTGCAGCACCAGGCGGATTTCGTCGGCGGAACGGTCCAGCATCCACCGCGGAATGACCACGCGCGGATCGCGTGTGCCGAACACGGCGGGCCCAAAGCTCGGACTCACGTGTACCGTCGTCTCGTCGATCGACATGACCTGCGCCGAGCGCAGCGCCCGTCGCTGCGTACGATAGCTCCACGCGCCGAGCGCCAGCATACCGAGCGACGTGAGCGGGCAGAGCAGGAGCAGCGCCCATTGCGCGGAAATTGGCCAGCCTCGCACGGTGTTTGCCGATGCCGTCGCCATCGAACGCACGCTCTGCTGCGCGCCGGTGGCCGCATCGCGCGCGGTGTGGTCGATGCGCTCCCACACCGTCGGTGCGCGGGGCGCGCCGGCCGCGGCAACGATCGTGACCGATGACCAGTCGCGGCTGTTGGTCGGCGTGGGGGTGGCCTGACGCATCGGTTGCGTAACGCTCAATCCGATCGTGGCCATCAGCGCTACACTCCATACTGCACGCGTGGCGAAGGCGCCGCGGGCGAGCCAATGCAGGAGCAGCGCCATCGCCGCCAGGACGCCCGACGTCACGAGCCCCACGGTCATCCACGCGGCCAACGCGGGCGCCCACGTGGCGGCGCTCATGCGTCGTCTCCCAGCCGCTCGCTGAGCAATGAGCGCATTCGCTCCAGCTCTGCGCGGCTGACCTGTTTGTCCGAGACGAGCTGCGCGAACATGCGTTCGGTGGAGCCCTGGAAAATGGCCTCCTTGATGCGCGAGATCGCGCTGCGGCCGGCCTTGTCCGCCGCGACCGTGGGGAAATAGCGGTAGGCGCGCCCTTCGGCTTCCGGGCGCACGTAGCCCTTCTTCTCGAGCGTCTGCAGCGCCGACAGGACCGACGTGTAGGCGAGGTCTTCGTCGAGCTGCTCGCGGACTTCCGCAACGGTGGCGGAGCCGTTCTGCCAGAGCACGGCCATGACGGCAAGCTCGCGAGGGGGGAAGTGGAGGTCGGTCATGTGGGCGGGATTGGAGTACGGATCTTTCAGTAGTTTATGTGGCGGGGGTTGGGTTGTCAACTGGCTTTTCAGTAGGTCGGGATACGAGGCTGGTCCGGTGGCTTACTGGCGCCGGCACTAGCCCTCAGGAAGAAGAACGCAAGGGGAAAGGGAGAAGCGCAGTGCCGTCCACCACAACCGCGCCTGCAGTTCCCAAGTGGACACAACCGCGCTTTTCCCTTTCTCCTTGCGTTCTTCCCCCTGAGGGCTAGATCCGTGGCCCGTGAACCTCCGGATCAAACCACCGCAGTTACCACCCCGGCATCGTCTACCGTCCACCCAGTCCCATCCGACGCCTTCACGCCATACCGCCGCCATCCGGCGGGGAAGGGGACCGGCAGCGCCACGAGCCCCCCCGCGGGTGTGCGCAGCAACGCGAACTCCAGCGGCGCTTTCCCGGCGACCGTGGCGCGACAACGCCAGCCGCCGTTCCAGCCTTTGTGGAAATCGAATTCGATCGCCACCGCGCCAAGTCGCTGTTCGAAGGCGGCACGAACAAGCTCGCGGAACAGCGACTGCTGTCCCGCGAGCTCGGTGATCTGCTCCAACACCACGTCGCTCATGATGCGACGGCTTTACACCGTACAGACCGCAACGGCTTCCTTGAGCGACGTTACGCCGTCGCGCTTGGGAATGAACTCGTGCGCGAATACGCCGGTGTAGCCGGTGTCGGCGATGTACTGCGCGATGCCGCGATAGTTGAGCTCCTGCGCGTTGTCGATTTCGTTGCGCCCCGGCACGCCCGCAGTATGGAAGTGCGCGATGTACGGCAGGCTCGCCTTGATCGTCGCCATGACGTCCCCTTCCATCACCTGCATGTGGTAGATGTCGTAGAGCAGACGGAAGCTGGGGCTGTTCACGCCCTTGGCCACTTCGACGGCCCACGCGGTGTGATCGGCGTGATAGTCCTTGTGGTCGACTTTGCTGTTGAGCATTTCCATGCACAGCACGACACCATGCTTCTCCGCCGTCGGCATGAGCCGCTTGAGACCGGCAATGCAGTTGGCGATGCCTTCGCCGTCGCTCATGCCGGCCCGGTTGCCGCTGAACACCACGATCTTCGACACGCCCGCTGCGGCCGCCTTGGGGATGTACGCTTCCCCGTCAGCGACGAGCTTGTCGTGATTGGCGGGGCGGTTGAAGCCCACGGGAATGGTACCGAAGCTGTTGCCCATGGTGCATACCAGGCCGAACTGCTTGGGCACATCCCATTCGTCGGAGCCGAGCAGGTCGACGCCCACGAGGCCGATCTCCTTGGCGGTTGCGCAGAGCGCATCGATTTTCGTGCGCGAAAAACACCACCGCGCCACCGACTGCCGGAGGCGACCGGCGGCGGCACTCGGCAGTCCCTCCGACAACGGCATCGACGCGCCGGCAACGGAGGGCAGAACGCCATTGAGCGCTCCTGCCACCGCGGTCACTCCGAGTGTGCTGATCGCGTTGCGTCGCGTCATCGTCGTCGCGTCGAGTGGCGGTTCATGCGTGTGATCGTGCTTCACAAAGCTCTCCGTTTGAGTTCGCCAACCGCGTGGGCAACAGCGCGGGCCGTCAGCGCCATGTAGGTGATCGATGGATTCTGGCAGGCGCTGCTCGCCATCGCCGAGCCGTCGGTGATGAACAAGTTGGGCACGTCCCACGACTGATTCCAGCCGTTCAACACGCCATCCTTGGCCGTCTTCGACATGCGCGCGCCGCCCATTTCGTGAATGCAGTGTCCGGGCGGATGCATGGTGCGGTTGGGGCGCACGTTGGTGCATCCGGCCGCTTCCATGAGTTCGACGGCGCTCGCAATGATGTCCTTGTTCATGGCACGCTCGTTGTCGCGCCACGTGACCTGCAGGCGCGCCGCTGGCACCCCCCACTTGTCCTTCACGGCGCCGTCGAGCGTGATGGTGTTGTCTTCGTAGGGCAGGGTCTCGCCCCACCCGCCAACGCTGAGTCCCCACGGTCCCAGATCGTCGATGAGCGATTGCTTGAACGCGGCGCCCCAGCCGGGCATGCC
>JAIXTI010000190.1 GCA_027484025.1 bacterium | reverse complement strand
TACCGTTTGCGGCAGCGACCCCAAAGTGCGCGCGGCGTCGGGCGTACGGAGTTCCGGACGGAAATCGAAATTCTGGTACGCGACGCGAATGGTCACCGGAGTGTTGGGGCGGAACTTGGTTCCGGGTTTCAGACTCTCGAGGCGCAACGACGGCGTGATGCTGGGCTGCTGCCCAAGCGAAGTGTCAATGAACCGGCCTACGAAACTTGTCACGCTGTTCACGGCGCTGGTCAGCGCGCTGCCAGCCTGGCGCTGGGAAGACGCACTCCCCGCGGGAACGGTAGCCGCCGCAGATGGCGTGGTGACCGACTCATCGGCGCACGCCTGTACCGCAAGCGTGCCGATCAGCGCAAAACCAACGGGGGCGTGCCGGCGGACGATCCGAAGCAATCGGCGCATTGTTTCTCCAGTGAGGAACGGTGAGGTGAACCACAGCGAACGAACGGCCGCAATGAATGGCTCGCCTCCGATTTCACGCGTAGGTCGCGTGGTCCACCTGCGCACATCGTGACGTAGTGGGTCAACGTGCGCGTTACGTCGACACGCTTGCCGATGCCAGCTGCGGCGCGTCAAGTTCCGTCACTGCGGCAACTTCCGTATCGCTCACGTTCCTCGACGCCATGACACGCTCCCGTTTGCGCCCGTTCCTCATGTTGCCAGCCATGCTTGTGGCGGCGCATTCCGCACCAGCCGTGCTGCACGCGCAAGTCGGCGCCCAGATCCCCCGCGCCACCCACGCCGACTCGCTACGTGGCGGCAACGGCGCGGGTCGCAACTGGTGGGACGTCGAGTTCTATGATCTCCGCGTCCGCATCGCGCCCGCTGACAGCAGCGTCAGCGGCTTCACAGGCATTACGTACAAAGTGGTGCAGCCGGCCATTGCCAAACGCACCAGGCTGCAGATCGATTTGCAGATGCCGTTGGTGATGGACAGTATCGTGCAAGACGGGCAGCAGCTGCCGTTCGTGCGCGACGGCAATGCCTTCTTCGCAACCGTTGCCGGCAACCAGAAGATTGGCGAACGACGAACGCTGCGTGCGTACTACCACGGCAAACCCAAAGCCGCCGTGAATCCGCCCTGGGACGGTGGCCTCATCTGGCGCACCGACAGCCTCGGCAACCGGTGGGTCGCCACGGCCAATCAGGGGCTCGGCGCGAGCGTCTGGTGGCCCAACAAGGACACACAAGCCGACGAGCCGGACAGCCAGCGCGTGGCCATACGTGTGCCCGATCCCATGGTGAACGTCTCCAACGGGCGCCTTCGCCGAGTGGTCCGCCACGATGACCAGAGTACGACATGGGAGTGGTTCCTCACGCATCCCATCAACAACTACGACGTCGCGATCAACGCCGGTAGTTACGCGCACTTCAGCGAGATTGTGCGTGGCGAAAGCGGACCGCTAACTGTCGACTACTGGCCCTTGGCGCATCACCGGCAGGCCGCGGAACAGCAGTTCCGTCAAGTCCCGCCCATGCTGCAGTGTTTCGAGCAATGGTTCGGGCCGTATCCGTTCTACGAAGACGGCTACAAGCTCATCGAAGCGCCACACCTTGGCATGGAACACCAGAGCGGCGTCGGCTACGGCAACCGCTTTCAGAACGGCTACCTCGGCACCGATCTCTCGGGCACCGGCGTCGGCCTGCTGTGGGATTTCATCATCGTGCACGAAAGCGCGCACGAGTGGTGGGGCAACTCCATCACGACCAAGGATCTTGCCGATATGTGGGTGCACGAGGCCTTCGCCGCGTACGCGGAGAACCTTTACGCCGAGTGCCGGCTGGGCAAGGCGGCCGGCGCGCGGTATGTCATCGGCACGCGCAGCAAGGTACGCAACGACCAGCCCATCATCGCGGCGTACGGGGTGAACGCCGAGGGCTCGGGCGACATGTACTACAAGGGCGCCAACATGCTGCACACCATGCGGCAGCTCGTGGGCGACGATGCCAAGTGGCGTACGGTATTGCGCGGCGTGCAGCAGACCTTCGCGCGCACCACCGTCAATGGCGCCGATGTGCAGGCGTATATGTCCAAGGCGTCTGGCATCGACTTCTCCACGGTGTTTGCGCAGTACCTCACCACCACGAAGATCCCGGTGCTCGAATGGAAGAGCGACACGGGTGGGGTGCAGGTGCGCTGGAACGACGTCGTGTCCGGCTTTACCATGCCGGTACGCCTCGTCAGCGGAACTGCGTCCGTCCAGGTCACGCCCAGCAACAACTGGACGCGCGTCGATATCCCCATCGCACCAAACGGCACGCTGCGGGTCGACGAGAACTACTACGTCGTGAGCAAAAGGGTGCCGTAGCGCAGAGCGCGACGGGTTTACACGGGCGTAGCGGGACGGAGACGTCGGCCGATGGCCAGACCGAGCCAAGCCATGGGGTGATATGCCACCAGCAGATCGAGGGTGATGAACCAGTTGGGAGCGGGGATCATCTTTGCCGCGACGACTCCACCCGCCAGGAAGACAAACCCGAGGATGTACGCCAGTCGAGTGCGGTACGCCGTCGCCATCATGACAGCAACGGTAGCGCCCACAAAGGTCCCCAGCGCGTGCGCGAGGAACGGCATGGCAAAGTGCTTCGGCTGCAGCAGGGACATGGCCGCGGTGAGCCCTTCGACTGTTGTCATGTCCGCGCCGGCGGGTGGCGGAATGATCGACGGCCCCACGGCGACGATTGCGCCGTTGACCAGCGATCCCACGACAAAGCCCACGACCCCCGCCGCGGTCGCACGCATGGCGTTACTCATCGCATCCTCCAGCAGGATTGAAAACACTACAGGGCCGGCCTGCAATTTGACGACCGCAACTATACGCGCTGACTATTGGAGCCGGAAGAGATAGCTCACCTTGGCAAAGAACAGGTCGGCCGACCGCCGCAAGGTACGCGGGCCGCTCGGTTCGTCGGCGCGGAGCTGATCACCGTAGCCGAAGTACACGACGGTCCCTGGCGAAGGCAGATACGAGAACAGCACATCGAGCCGCGCGCGGGTCCGCCGGAACGCCTCTGCGCGGCGCAGGGAGCCGTCGCGCTGCCTGAGAAATACCGGAAGCTCTGTCCGTGAATCATCCCGCAAGGCATCCTGCTCGACGACCGAATGCTCGCCGATGACGCGCACGAACACTTGCCGGTTCAGCTGGTACTCCGCGCGGACGCGTGGCGTATTGCGCAAGAGCACCATGGAGCCGTCGGTTTTGCGCCGAAACGTTTCGTAGGCCCAGGTACCCGACACGCGCAGCTGCTCCGTTGGGCGCAGCGTGAGTGATTGATTGAGGAAGAAAATGTCGGCAGAGCTCCATTCGGGGAAATTCTCGTCCTGCCCCCAGATCAGCACGGTGTTGGCGCTGAATCGCTTGAACTCCGGCGTCCCGATCGACAGCAGCCAGTCGAGATTCGGCAGCCGCTTGGTGCCGGTGTACGAGAGCGTATCCACGCGACCTGCCCCGGATGGCCGCTGCAGCACGTAGCTCGCATACAGCCCTTTATCGAAGCCGAACTCCTCGCGGAAGATCTGTGTGCCCACCTGCCAGCCGCCACGCAGGCGCATGTTGTTGCGCAAATGGACCTGCAGATCCTGCGCCGCTCGCCGGTTCACATAGTCGGCGTACTGGTAGCGGCCGTTGACGTAGAACTCCGGACTCACCAGCTCGAACAGCGCCCCTTTTTTTCCGAAGTGATTCCAGCGGTGTGTCGCGTTCATGGTGGCCACACCAGCTCGCGAAATGAAACCGCTCTGCGCGTCAAAATCGTTCGAGATGCCCACGAACGTGTAACGCGCGTAGAACGCCCGTCCATTGCGGACCGCCGATACATCCCAGAGCGGGGCGGACGTCGTCGTGCCACCCGTGCGCGTCATGCTGCGCGCGAGTTGCGCTTGCACGCTGTACACGCCGCGCACGAGTCGCCCGTCGAGCCCCATGACGCGATTCCAAGCGCTCCCTTCGCTGCGGTCGGTATACACCATGCCGATGCGGCTTTGCGTCCCGAGATCACGCTGGATGCGGACAATCCCGAAAAGCGGGGTGTCGGAACCGGAGAGCGATGCCGCTTTGCTGTCGATCGCCGACAGCACGCCGATGTCGAAACCGCGTTGCTTGCCCGTCAGCTTGGTCGCCACAATCGGCTGCGCGATGCGACGCGTGTAGATCAGCCGGTTGGGCACGGTGAACTGTTCCTGACTCTCCAGAAAGAATGGACGACGCTCGGCGAAGAACACCGCATTCCGGGGGTCGGGCGCGAATTGCGTCGCGTCTGCCTCGACCTGTGAAAAATCCGGGTTGGCCGTGCCGGAGAGGGTGAGGTTGCTGGTGATCCCCCACCGGGCACTGCCGCCGACCTCCGGTCGCTGCGTCGCGTAACGCCAGCTACCGGCAGATGGTCCCGGCGCCCCACTGGCGGTCGAGGTGACCGTCGGAATGAGATCGACCGTAACCCCACGCTGCAAATCACGCAGTCCGTTCAGCGTTCCGGATTGGGCCAGAAAACTGGACCCGGCGCGCGTCGTGGCGGTCCATGTCTGCTCGTGTCCACTCACCTGCACCGTGCGCACGACATTCAACTGCCACGTGTGCACGTCCGCATTGCGATAGCGCAGACTCTTGAACGGGATGACGATCTCCACGTCGAAGCCTGTTGCGGTCAATCGCCCCTTCGACTGCCACACGTAGTCCGGCGCCAAGTCAGCGGCTTCACGGGACTTACTCGTGCCGCCGGCGAGGCCGCCACCAGTGGTCGCACCAGTCTCCGTGAGGACACCGTCACTCTGGATGCCAAACGGATTCACCGCGAAGACGAGCGCTTGCCGACTGTCGTTGTACGTGCCCAGAAACAGCTGCACGTTGTCGTCCTGCGTAATGCGGTCGCGATCGGCGAGGGTGGCGCGCACCGTCCCCGGCGCGGCGAAGGCCCGGACGCCGACGTGCAACGCGGTGCTGCTGTACCACACCAGGATCTCCGTGCTGTCTCGCGCGGCGACACCGTCCGTGGGGAAGAATTGCGAGAACCCCGTGAGCACGGCGGCCCGTCCCCACTCCGGCTCATCCAGCACGCCGTCGACCACCGGTGCACGCTCAGCGCGCGGCAGGGCCACGATCGTTTTTCCCAAACGACCGTTGAACACTGGCCTCGGCTCATCTGCGTGAAGCACCGGCGAACGTGGCGAACCGCTCAAGACAAGCGGGAGGAGCAACAGAGAAAGCAGGGGCACCGCGACACCGACCAGGGGAGAGGGTACCTCAGGCTACGCACAGCCACGCGTGCGCGTTCGCCAGCGGTCACGCGGCGGCGAACGGCCGCTCCAAACTCGGGGACTGTGGCGTGAACAGCTCCGCCCCGGTTTCGGTAATGACCATGTCGTCCTCGAGCCGGATGCCGAACTCGCCGGGAATGTAGATGCCCGGCTCATCGGAAAAGACCATTCCGGGCGCCAGCGGCAGCGTGTTGCCGCGCACCAGATACGGCCATTCGTGTCCATCCATCCCCATGCCGTGCCCTACGCGATGACTGAAGTACTTGTAGTCGGGGCCGAAGCCGGCATCGACAATCACCTTGCGCGCCGCCGCATCGACCGCTTCGCAGGGCACGCCCGGGCGCGCGGCGCGCAACGCCGCCGTCTGCGCGCGATGCTCGATCTCGAAGACATCCTTCATGCGCTGTGTGGGCTTCCCAAGGACGAAGGTGCGCGAGATGTCGGAGCTGTACCCTTCCACCTTGCAGCCGCCGTCAATGAGCAGAATGCTCCCTTCGCGCACCACCTGCGGAGTCACGCTACCATGGGGCAAAGCCGAGTATTTGCCCACCTGCACGCCCGCCGATCCGCTGTAACCGAGTTGGGTGTGCGCCATGGCCACCAGGCGCGCAAAATCGCCTTGCGTCATCCCTTCCTTGAGCGATTTCCACGCCGCCTCGTACGCCCGCAGCGTCACCTGACTCGCGTGACGCATGAGCGCCAACTCGTGCGCGTCCTTCACCATGCGACACCCCGCCGTAATCGGTGTGCCGTCGGTGAGCGTCACCCCCGCCAGTCGCGACGTGCCGTAGCTGAACTGATGCCGTACCGTCTCCTCCACGCCAATGGTGGCGGTGCCCAAGCCGCGCGAACGCAGCGCGTTGGCGATGAGCGCGTACGGATCTTCATGCTCTTCCCAGGCATACACGTCGGAATCGCCGGCCATGGGGCCGAGCGCCACCTGCTCCATCGCCCGTTCTTCTTCGAACTTCGGCGTGACGAGAAACGGCCGGCCACTCACCGGGATGAACGCCGCCAGCAATCGCTCGCTCAGTCCCCACTGAATGCCGGTGAAGTACACCATGGAGGTGCCACCGGTCAGCATGAGCCCCTGCATCTTCTGCTCGCGCATCAGCCGGCGCGCCTTTTCGATGCGCGCTCGACGCTCGTTCACACTGATGGGGACCACCCCTTGCCGCATCGACGTGAGCGCGCGAATGGCCGGGGGCATCGCACCGTCTTGCGGCGCCGCCGCATCGTGGTCGTCCTGCGCCACGCCTGGGCGGGCACCGAGCGCCACGGCGGCACCAACAGTAGAGGCGGCGGAAAGGAACTGACGGCGATTGGTCATGGCAGGTTCGGCAGGGACGGGAGAGGTGACCGGGGAGACGGGCCAAACATGCGGCCCCAACACGCCTCCGGCCAGCGGGGGCGCGCGCATCGCCTCGGCGGCAACCGTATTGACAGTCTACTGTCATTTGTGGCAGTATACTGTCATGCCTTCCCGATCTCCCGCACGCCCCGCTGGCCGGGCGCCTGCACGCACCAGAACGCCGGCCACTGACGACGGCACCAACGCCACATCGGCGAGTGCGACCCGCCGACGGGCCGCGGTGGCCACACTACTCGCCGAACACGCCTTCGCGCTCCTGCAACAGGCGCCCGAGGCGCCGTTCAATCACGAAGCGGTGGCCGCCGCCGCGGGCGTCTCGCCCCGCACGGCGTATCGCTACTTCCCCACACAAAGCGACCTCGTCGCCGCCGTCTGGCGCCAGTTGCGCGACCAGACGGGCACCGTGTGGCCCGAGACCGAAGCGACCATCATTCCGTCTCTCCGCGACCTCTTCGCGCAGTTCGAGCGCAACAACGCGCTCACTCGCGCCGTCATCGCGGCGGCCCCGCGCGCCAACATCAGTCAACACGGATCGGCCGAAGGACGCGCGGCCTTCAAGCGCGCGCTCGCACCGCGCCTCGCCATCATGAGCCGCAAGCAGGGCGCACAACTGGTCGCCACCTGCGTGGCGATCTACAGCGCCCCGTTCTGGCAAATGTTGCGCGATCGCGGGCAGCTCTCCCCCGTCGGCGCCGCCGACGCCGCCTGTTCCGCCATGCAGGCCCTCCTTTCGACTTCACCCACCCCGCCATGATCCCCGCCACGCCACCAGTCATTCTCGCCGCCGACGCCGGCCGGACGCCCGCTCCGCTCAACATTGTCGGCGAAAAGACTCTCGTGAAAATCGCGCCCGAAGACAGCGACGGTCGCTATGCCGTATTTCATCTCGAGGCGCCGCCCATGAGCGGACCACCGCTGCATGTCCACACGCGCGAAGACGAATTCTTCTACGTCCTCGAAGGGGAACTCGTCTTCGAAGTCGACGGCGTCTGCCATACGGTGCATGCCGGCGGGTCGGTCGGTCTCCTGCGCGGCACACCGCATCGTTACCAGAATTTCTCCGAACAGACCGCCCGTCTGCTCATCGTCACCACCCCGGGCGACTTCGCCCATTTCTTCGTCGAGCTGTCGTCCATCACGCCGCCGGGCGGCTTGCCGAGCATGGAGCAGCTGGTGTCTCTCGATGCACGCTATGGCCTCACCACGCTTGGCCCGCCGCTCACCACGCCACCCGCAACATGACGCGCACCACGGCAGCCGGAAGCACGGTCGGCGCCGCGACCGGTGCCGGGTGGTGGCTCCTCGCCATCGTCGTCGCCACGGTGGCGGGCTTTGCCAGCAGCTTCAGCAACCGCCCGCACCCCCTCAACGTGGCGCATACCGCGCACGGCATCATGGCACTCGGGTGGTCGGTGTTGCTCGTCAGTCAGGCGTTTCTCGCCGACACACGCCGTCGCGAGTGGCATCGCATCAGCGCCGTGCTGGGCATCATCTTCGCCATCGGTCTGGTCGCGACGTCAGTTCCCATGCTGTCCGCCATCGCGACGGCGGCGATCGCCAACGACAACTTCCGCCCCACCGGATACGGCCTGCTGGCACTCGACGTACTCTTGCTCGCCCTCTTTGTCGCACTCGTCGCCGTCGCGGTGGCGTGGGTTCGCCGGCCGGCCGTGCACAGCCGCGTTATGGCAGCCACCGGCCTGTTGGCGTTGCCCGCAGGACTTGGACGCGGGTACATGGCCCTCTTCAGTGTCGGGCCTCTCACGGCCTCTCACCTCGCTCTCGGCACGGCGCACGCCATGCTCGCAGGGCTCATCGTGCGCGATCGACGCGCGATGCAGATGGAACCGGTATACCCCGCGACCATCGTCACACTGCTGGCAATTCAGGTGAGCTTCCCGCTCATCGCCCGAGCGCCGTGGTTCGACAAGCTGGCGAGAACGCTTCTCGGCGGTCCCTGAACCGCGGGCTCCCTTCCCGGCTCGCGGGCGCCATTGTGGCATCCCGACCCGGCCGGACCCATATTTCCGAGGTCCCGACGACGGGGCGCTCAAGCGCACCGAAAGAGGCCAGGAATGCCGCAGTCTGCGGAACTCATCAGACGTCGAGAGCAACCAAGCGAGGCGGCGCCAAGCGGACGTAGTGGCGCCCTCGAGACGCTGCGGCCGATGGCGGCCATCGCGGCGATCACGATGTTCGGCTTCCTGCTGTACAACCTCGTCGATTTTCCGCCGGGCATTCGCGAAACCATGATGGTGCACGATGCGGTGACGTCCGTCGCCTGTGCCCTCGTGTGGTCGTCCATTCGCCAGGGCCGGCTCCGCGAAGTCCACGCGCATCCGCTGGCCACCGCGATGATCCTGCTCATCGCGAGTAACATTCTGCTCGCCATGTGGCTGCTGCGCATGCCGCTGCACGCCATGTATATCTGCATCCTGTTGGTCGGTGCCGGCGCGGGCATGACGGTGGTGGGCTGGGGCGTCGCCGTCGCCGTCATTCTGCTGGTCGTCACGGCGCCCGTACTCCTATTGGTCGCGGACCTGGCCACGGCCATTCGCTTTCTCGTCATGATCACGACGACGTCCGTGATCACCATCGCGCTGATCGCACTGCGCGCGCGCAACTTGCGCGAGCTGGCCCTCTTCACCGCGCTCGACCGCGAGCAACGCCAGGCACTGAACGACGCGCTCGCGGATCTCGACGCCAAAGTCGCGCAGCGAACCGCCGAGTTGCAAACCGCGAACGCCGCGCTGCAAACGCAGATGGACGAACGGGCGCGCGCAGAACGTGAAGCCCGGGTTCTGGGCGAGCAGCTCCTGCATGCGCAACGCCTCGAATCACTCGGGCGCTTGGCCGGCGGTGTCGCGCACGACTTCAACAACTTGCTCACTGTCATCGACGGCAACCTGCACCTTACGCTCGAGGAGCTGCCCGACGGTGCCGATCGTGAGCCGCTCGAGGACGCCATTGGGGCCAGTGAGCGCGCGACCCTCCTGACCAAGCAGCTCCTCGCCTTCGGCCGCAAGCAGGTCATCGAACGGGTGTCATTCGACGCCGGTAAACGCGTCGAAGATGTCGCGCGCATGCTGCAGCGCGTCCTCGGCGAACGGATCGCGCTGGATGTGTCGGTGCAGGAACGCGACCTGTGGGTGAACGCCGACCCCAATCAGGTCGAGCAGGTACTCATGAACCTGACCGCCAACGCACGCGACGCGATGCCCGACGGCGGGAGCTGTTTCGTCGACGTGAGCCGGGTGCGGCACGACGGCGTCCCTTCCATTCGCATTCGGGTGCGCGACACGGGGGTCGGCATGGACGAGGCCACCAAGCGCCGCCTCTTCGAGCCGTTCTTTACCACCAAAAAACCCGGCGAAGGCACAGGCCTGGGACTCGCCACCGCCTACGGCGTCATCCAGCAGCACGGTGGGTCCATCACGATCGAGTCCAGCCCGGGCGAGGGGGCCGTCGTCGATGTCCTGTTACCCGAGGTAGACCGCACCGGGCACGCCCTGACCGAGCACCCCACGCTTCCCACAGAACAGACGGGCACCGAGACCGTCCTGCTCGTCGAAGACGAAGATGCGGTACGCCGCGTCGCGGAGCGTTTCCTGCGACGCCAAGGGTACAAAGTATTTGTGGCCTCGGGGGGCGCCGAGGCGCTCGAGATTGCCGAGAAGTCATCGGAACCCCTGCACCTGCTCTTTACCGACGTCATGATGCCCGGCATGAACGGCTTCGAACTCGCCGGTCGCGTGCGCGCGCTTCGCCCGCACATCAAAGTCATGTTCGTCAGCGGCTACACGGGCGACTACCTCGTGACACAAACCGGTGAGCTCCCGACGGGCACGAACTTCGTCTACAAGCCCTACGAGACGCGCCGCACCGCTCGCATGATCCGGGACATTCTGGATGAGCGTGAGGTGCGGACAGACAGTGTGGTGTAGCACGGAAACGTCGCGGGAGACGACGGTGACTGTCGAGACAAAAAAGAGCGGCGAACCATTGCTGGTTCGCCGCTCTCCTTTTGCCGTCAACTCAGACGACCGCCGTGCTCAGCATCCCGGAGCGCGCAGCGCCTGCGGCTGAGTGGCGCGGAATACGCACTCCGCCTGCGGCACGGGCATCACCGTGACACGGAAGTGCGTCGGCAAATCCAACGGCAGCGAGTTGATGCGGCCGTAGCGACGCACGTCGAACCAGCGATGTCCTTCGAGCAGCAGCGAGTAACGACGCTCGTACAGCAACGCCGTGATGGCCTCGTTGGCACTCGTCGGCACCGCCAACGGCGCCAGCGCTCCACCCGCCGACGCACGGATGTAGTTCAGGTCCGTCGTCGCGGCCGCGAAGTTGGACAACCCGATGTTCGCTTCCGCCCGGAGCAGAATCAGCTCTTCATTCCGGATGACCGGAATGGGGCTGGCCTGGTCGGGGTAGATGTTAAAGCCGACATCGGTCGGGATGCCGAGATTGGCACCCGGCGCCGTACGGGCAGGGACCAACGTGCGCGTCTTGGCCGCCAAACGCGCGTCGGGCTGACCGGTCGTCTGCAACTGCGCATCGGTACGGATGCTCGGATGCGAGATGACATCGGGGCTCACCGCGTTGTTGAGGCCGTTGAGCGCGTCACCCGACGACGTGGAGTACACATGGTATACGCCACGACGAAGGTCTGCACCCGCCGCCGAGTTGATGAAGCTCTCGTTCAACGCGGTCAACGCAGCGTTGAAGCACGCCGCGCCACACCCCATCGTTCCGCGATACACCTGCATACGTGCCGCGAGTGCCCGGTTGAACTGACGGAACGTGGCCGGCGTGTTGAAGCCCGCAAAGCCCGTCGTCAGGTTGAACGGGAACGCCGCGGAGCCGGCGGCCGACAGCTGCGTGTTGGCCAGGTCCAACGTGGCCGAGATGAAGCGGTATACCGAGTCGCGGCTCACGAACGGCTGCGCGGTGTTGCCCACCAGATCGACCGCGGTCGGTGCCCCGATCGTGTCGCGCGTGGCCACAACGTAGTACAGATCCAGCGCCCGCATCGTGTTCGCGAAACCGCGCACCGCGTTCTTCTCGCCATCCGTGAGGAATGACGCCTCTTCCGCAATCGTGATGAGATTGAGTGCGTTGCGGATATTGCGGAAACGCGGGTCCCACTGGCCGTTCGTGAAGCCCGAGTTGTCGAGCGGGAACGTGGAGAGGAACAGCGTCACGTTGCGCGGCTCTGAGCCGGTGTAGTTGTACGACTCGCGGCCGAAGATGCCGACGTTGCTGATGAGCCCCGCCATACCACCACGCTGCTCGGCGAGGATACCGCTCGCCAGATTCTGCAACAGCGGACGGTCGGACGGGCCGACCGCCGGGTCGTTGAAGCTGGGCACGTTGAGACGGTCGGCGCTGCAGGCAGCGAGCGCGACAAGGGCGGAGAGTGCGATCCCGCGAACGAAAGTCATGTGAGAAATAGTCATGGCTCAGAACCCGACGTCGACGGAGAAGAAGAACTGACGACTGGGCGGAAAGGCCGCGAGATCGACGAAGCGTCCCACGTTGTTGTTGCCGAAGTTGCTGACCTCGGGATCCATGCCCCAGTACGGGGTGAAGATGGCGAGGTTACGGCCAACCATGTTGAGGCGGACCGTGTTGCCGCGATCACCGAACACACGCTTCGTCATCGAGGCGGGAACGTCGTAGCTGATCGAGAGCTCGCGCAGCTTCACGAACGAACCGTCCTGCGTGATGATGCGGGCATCCTGACCGCCGTTCCACTTGGCCCAGCGGTAGTCACCGAGGCGGGCAGTCGACGACGTATCGAGGAGCGTGCGGCGACCGCCAGCGATGATCACGCAGTCCTCGCGGGCAATGGTCGCTCCGCGGCAGGGCGAGGCGTTATCGTGGTCGCGTGCGTTGCGGTACTGGTCGAACACGTTCTGGCCGACGTTCGACACGTCACCGCCACGACGCCAATCCACCTGCACATTCATCGTGAATCGACCGACGGTGTAGGTGTTCGTGAAGAACATTTCGAAGTCTGGCGTACCTTCGCCGATGATCGTATCGCGCACAAAGGCCGTGTCACGGCCATTGATCTGCGTGAAGATCGGGCGGTTGCCCCAGATCGCCGTGGTCGACACACCCGTCGCCAGACGCGGACGGCCATACGCCGCGCCAAAGCCGACGTTCGGCGGGAACGGGTTTACGTTGTCGGCCGTCTGCACCGTGTTGCGGATGCGCTGGAAGGCAATGCGCGAGACCCACGTGAGGTCCTTCTTCTGCAACGGCACGAGGTTGACCGCCACTTCATGACCGCTGTTGGCGAGGCGACCCACGTTGTCGAACTGCGTGGTGACACCCGACGAGTTCGGCAGGTTGCGCAGCAGGAGCGCGTCGCGCACGTTCGCGTCGAAGTACGTGTACTCGAGCGCGACGCGGCGGTTGAACGCCTGCAGATCGACACCGATTTCGGTTTCTTCCTTGAGCTCCGGCTTGATGGCCGGGTTGCCGAGCGTCGCGACCGTACCGAGGCCGTTCACGCCGCCAATGAGGCTCACGCCCTGCAGCGTCAGGAAACGCTGACCGTACAGCGGACGGTTACCCGTCTGTCCCCACGAGGCACGCAGTTTCACTTCTTCAACGGCCGGCAGCACGTTCACGAAGCGATACGACGCCTGCGTGGACGGGAAGATGAAGTACTTCGCCACGTCACCGTTGTTACTCGAGCGATCACCACGGATGGCGGCCGCCACGTACAGCTTCTCGTTGAAGCCGAGGAATTCCTCACGCGCGAACCACGCCTGGTCGCGCTGCAACTCACGGCTCTGGAACGACAGCTGCTGGCCCTGGTTCACGTTGGCGATACCCGGCACGAGGCCGATGGCACGAACGCTCACACGGTTCAGCCCCTGCTCTTCCTGCGTCGCGCCGACCGTGGTGGTCAGCATGAACGGCAAGGAGGCCGGCGTGAAGCGGTGCGTCGCCTTGATGAGCTGGTTCAGCTGACGGCTGTTCGACGTCTGCTGCACCGCCGTACCGAGCTGGCCATCGCTGGGCTCGTACTGCATGAAGTTGGGGCTGTACAGCTGATTGTCCTGCGTGAAACGGTCAGCACCCAACGTGTAGCTCACACTGAGCTTGTTGGTCGGCGTTTCGAGGACCTGATAGTTCAGTTCACCGGCCGCCAGAATGCGATCGATGCCTTCTTCGTTCTTGACCAACGCGAGTGTCTGGAACGGATTCGACGTGTTGATCGGGTTGGCATTGCCACCAAAGCGATTCACGAGGAAGTTGCCCTGCGCGTCCCGGCCGTCGAGCCGAAAGAAGCTCGGCGTCGCGCCGAACACATACAGCGGGCTGGTTACGGGCGTGTTCGAGTTACCCGAGATACCACGGTTCGACACGCTGCGCGTGTACCCAAGGTCGACGCGCGCGGTCAGCTTCGACGAAATCGTCTGGTCGATGTTGATACGGGCGTTGTCGCGCGTCGCGTTCGTATTCACGGCAATACCGTTGTCGAACTTGCGGCCAACCGCAGCGAGGAAGCGCGTCGCCTGCGTGCCACCCGTGACCTGCACCGAGCTCTCGTACGAGAGATCCTGACGGCCGAAGAGCTGGCTCGTGAAGTCGTTGAAAGGGATCTGCCCGCCGTTGGCCGCCATCGCCGCCGCCAGCTGTTCGCGCGCAATCGCCGCGTTGGCACCCTGTGTGGCCGCCTGAATGGCGCTCGTGGTGTCCTGGAAGCGGCGCTGCCCCACACCGCGCAGCAGCGAGGCCTGGCCAACACGCTGCGTCGCGTTCCAGCGCGTCTGTCCCGCCTTGCCGCGCTTGGTGGTGATGATCACCACGCCGTTGGTGGCGCGCGACCCGTACAGCGCCGAGGCCGCAGCGCCCTTGAGCACCTGCAGATCCTCGATTTCGTTCGGGTTGATGTCGGCCAAACGGTTCGTGCGGTTGTCCTGCACGCTGGTCACGTTGCCAGCGAAGCCGGAGGCGCGTGAAATCGAGTTCTGACCGCCGGCGATCGAGGCATTCGACATGATGACGCCATCGATGACATACAGCGGCTCACCGTTGCCGAGCACCGACGTCACGCCGCGCACCTGAATCTGACCACCACCGCCGGGCGCGCCGCTGTTCATGTTGATACGCGCACCGACCACCTTGCCCTGCAGCGCCTGATCGACCGACACCGCCGGGACGCGCATCAGCTCTTCACCGGTCACCTGAATGGTAGCGGTCGCCGCGTTCTTCTTTTCAAGCGTACCCTGCTGCGCCGTCGTCAGAATGGCATCCAGCTGCAGGGCGTCCTTCTTGAGCACGACGTCCGCGACCGACTGGTTCGCCGCAATCGCGACGTTCTCCGCGCGATAGCCGATGCGGCGGACTCGAATGGTCACCGCACCCGCCGGAATCTCGAGCGTGTACGTGCCCGTCGCCGTCGTCAGCGCGCCGGCCGTACCACCGACCACGAGAACGGAGGCGCCAGGAATGGGAGCGCTGCTCCCCTCTTCAGTGACTTTGCCGGTCAGCCGCCGCTGCGCCTCCAAGCGCTGGGTCGACAGGAAAAGCAGGGCGAGGGCGGCGAGCGCCGCTTTGTGCACGGATCTCAAAAGAAGAACTCCTCCAATCAGGTGAGCGCAGACACGCGCGATGCCCCGGGGGTGGTGCGAGCGCAACCGAATCCAGTCGGTCTCGCGGGGACAGCGGCGCACAATGCCTTCACCAGATCGTGACGTGCAAGCGTTTCGCCCTGTTAAACTTTTGATACATCGGGTGCCGAGCCTATCCACAAAAGGGAATGCGGCGTCCTTTTCTTATTGCCGCCGTACGTCCGCCCCGGACTCCGTGGCGCGCGATGTGCAACAGCGTCTGCCAGTGCTGAAGCGTTCGGCATCGGCGTTTCGCAAGCAACCGTGTCCTGCCTGTGTTCGCCCCGTTGTGGCACGGTTCCGGTACAGCAGATGGCTTTCAGTTTGTCGGCCCCGCACGTCGTCGCCGCTCGTCGACGATGCCTGCCATTTTGGTCAACACCGTTGGCGACCAGCGCCCACGTCGCCGCCGCCATCGTCATGCTCTCTGCCACGGCGCCGGCTGGCCTGACGGCACAAGGCGTTCGCTTCACCCTCGCCCCATCCGGTGAATACATCTGGTGGGACAAGAAACTCGGGATCGAGGACGGAGCCCTCTACGGTGGCCGCCTCGGCGCCGACTTCGGTGCGCTCGTTTCCTTGAGCGGCTTCTATCACACGGGCATCGACAAATTCGGGGTATCCCGCGATAGCCTCGGTGCAGGCGGACTGCCGCTGGCCGGCCCATGGCGCACCAACACTCGCGTTCGCTCATATGGCGGCACCCTGGCTCTCCGCCTCAGCCCAGCCCGTCTGGCGCCGTTCGCATCGGTCGGCGCAGGCGTCATGCGCTTCGAGCCGGACAGCGCCGCCGCGCGCGACCAGCTCAACTACCGCTACGGTGGTGGCATTCAGTACGACCCGACGCCCAACCTGCGCGCGATGATCATGGTGGAGGACTCGCGCTTCCGCCTCGCGCCCGGCCAACTGTACGCCTCCACCCCTGGTGGCGTCTCGTCGAGCGACCGCAGGACCACCCGAAGCAACTGGACGGCGAGCGCGTCGCTCGGCGTCGCCATCGGCGGCAAGGTGGATGACGACGCGTCGGACGAACGCTGGTCCATGGGATCAATCCCGCTCGAAGCCTTCGCCGGCCGACTGGAATTCGACGACGAATCCATCGACCGGCAGGCGCTGCTTGGTGTGCGCACGGGTATCGACGTGGGCCAGTACGTGGGGCTACGCGCGTTCTATTGGCAGGGACGCTCCGGCGACCTGCGCCAGCGCGAGCCGATACAGAGCTACGGCGGCGAAGCGCAGTTCAACTTCACCCGCTCGCGCGGACCGTCGCCCTTCCTCGTGCTCGGCGCCGGACGACTCGACTTCGGCAAGGACTTTCGCGACAACGCCGGCCGGCCACGTGACGCCGAAACCGCGCTCATTGCCGGCGCTGGTGTCGCCCTGCGGTTGTCCGACAACCTCCGCCTCAACGCGGCCGTCCGCGATTACGTCCGCGGACCGCAGGATCTCGATAGCATCGCGACCACATCGCAGCTCACCAACAATCTCATGTACACCGTGGGAATCGGCGTCGACGTTGGGCGCTCACGGCGCGACATGGACCGCCGCGACACGCGCACCAGCGATGAGATGCTGCGCGACGCCCGGCGACGTGACGCGCTGCGTGATGCACGCGCTGAGGCACTCCGTGACGATGCAGAACAGCCACCACGCCGCATGGCGGGCAATGCAGCGCGTCGCCGCAATCTGGTCGACACAATCTATCTCGACCGAGATTCGTCGCGCGTCATGCGCGGTGGGGCTCCGCGACCCGGCGAACGCATGATCATGTTGCCGGTGCCGACAACAGGCGAGTTGTACGTGCGCTACGGCGACAGCACACAAAGCACGGTGCGCGTCAACCGAATGGGCGCGAGCAGTGCCGACAGTGCACGCCCAGCGTCGGCGATGGCGGTGAACGATTCGCTCGTACGTGCCCTCCGCGCACAGGTGGACAGCCTCGAAGTCCGGCTGCGCGCACCCACCCGCGACCCGGACAGTGACGCACAGATTCGTGCGCTGCGGGCGCGTATCGACTCCATGGATGCCCGTGTCCGCGCGAACACCGCTCGTCCGCCTAGCCCCAACGTCGTCGTGCTTCCTGGCACCCCGCTGCGCGATGATCGCCGGGACGTCGTCGTCATTGGGCGGGATACGCTGGCGCGCGACAACATAGGCACCATCAGGCAACCGGCCCGCTCGGGCATGCGCATCACCGAGACGTCTCCGTACGTGGCCGGATTCGGACAGCTGGTGTTCGGCGTGATGCTCGATGCTGGCCCGGTCTTCGGCGTCGAGGCGCTGCGCTTCGTGCCGGACTTTGCCCTCGGGGTGGGCAGTGATCCGACGATATCGCTCGCCGCTGGTGCACAGTACGACTTTGCGGAACTCAAGTTCGAGACGCCAGGCACGTACCGTCCGTACGTGCGCGCTGGCCTCGGCTTTCTGGCCGCAAGTGGAGATCGCGACTCTGAGTTCGGCGTGAACGTCGCCTACGGCGTGACCTACTCCCGCAACGGTACCGGCGCACAGGCGGTCACTGATGCCGACCGTAAGAAGCCTCTGCTGTTCGTCGAGCATCAGGGCATTAACTTCTTCAGTACGAACCGGTTCTTGTTGGGGCTGCGCTTCCGCACTCGGTAACCATGCGCGTACTCGTCTACGATACACACTCCTACGATCGCGACTTTCTCACGGCCGCTGCCGCCGGTCGGCACGAGTTGACGTTTACGTCCGCACAACTCGACGCCCATACGGCGGCGCTGGCCAATGGCTACGACGCCGTGTGCCTTTTCGTCAACGATCGCGCCACCGCCGAGGTGATGGCCACCTTTGCGGCTGGCGGGGTGCGCTGCATCGCACAGCGATCCACGGGCTTCAACAATCTCGATCTGACGGCGGCCGCGGCGCACGGCATCGCGTGCTATCGCGTGGGCTATTATTCGCCGCATGCCGTGGCGGAATTCGCCGTGGGGCTGTTGCAGACGCTCAACCGCCGCATTCACCGGGCATGGAACCGCACCCGCGAGTTCAACTTCCGTCTCGCCGGCTTGCTCGGGCGCGACCTTCACGGGCAAACCGTGGGGGTCATCGGTACCGGAAAAATCGGGACGATCTTTGCGCGCATCATGCACGGGTTCGGATGCCCGGTGCTCGCCACCGACGTCGTACAGCAGCCGGAGCTGCTCGCGCTCGGGGTACGCTACGTACCACTCGACGAACTGCTCCGCGCGTCGGACATCATCTCCATGCATGTGCCGCTGCTGCCGGACACGCACCACCTGCTCAACGCAACGACCCTCGCGCAAACCCGCCCCGGCGTCACGATCATCAATACCAGCCGCGGCGGGCTCATTGACACGGCGGCGCTGGTCGCCGCCATCGAATCAGGACACGTCGGCGCGGTGGGACTCGATGTGTACGAAGAGGAAGACGGCAAGTTCTTCCGTGACCTCTCGGATACCGTCATGCACGACGACGTACTGGCACGCCTGATATCGTTCCCCAACGTGCTGCTCACGAGCCATCAAGCGTTCTTCACGCAGGAAGCGATGACCACCATTGCCGAGACGACCATCGCCAATCTGGACGACGCGGCCGCGGGACGCCCGAGCGCGAATCTGTTGGGGACGTAAGGCCAAGCGCGCCTATCGCTCCCACTCCACCTGCGGCGACGGATAGTAGTTGATCCCCAGCAACCGCCAGCGCGGCGCATGCCCCGCGATGCGTGTGCGGAAGCCGTCCCAGCTACGCTGCGCCTGCATACTCCATCCTGCCTCGGCCAGCGCCGGCAGTCGCGGCACGAGCAGGTACTGCGCCGCGTTGAGATTCTTCACGGTCTCACTCCACAACGGCGCTTCGACGCCAAGAATCGATGATTCGGTAAGCCCCGCTGAATAGGTAGCGGGGTCCCAATCGTACGCGGTCCGCAGCTCGATGTAGCCCGCCCAGCGCAGTCCCACTTCGGTGGTGGGGGTGTACTTCATGTCGAGATACGTGCGCGGGCCCGGCGACATGATGAGCTGATTGCCCTGCTTCACCGCCAGCAGCGCGGTGTCGCTACGCCACAGCTGCGCAATGCTTCCCTTGCGAAGCGTCGCTTTGCCGATCTCTTCCCAGCCCACCATCGTCTTGCCGTATTTGTGCACGATGGCCTGTGTGCGCTCCACGAACCGTGCGTACTGTTCGTGGTTCAGCACCTCCACTTCATCACCACCGATGTGCACGTATGCGCCCGGCGTCATCGCGGCAATTTCGCGAATCACGTCGTTCACGAAGCGCCACGTGATCGCCTTGTCCGGGCACAACGCGCTCCACCCCACCCGTATGCCTGTGTACACGCCCGCCGGCTGCGTCCCCGTCCCGTAAATGCTCGGCGTGGGACGACTGCACCCGAGACGCGGATACGCCGCAATGGCGGCGTTGGTGTGCCCCGGCATATCGATCTCGGGCACCACCGTAATGTGCCGCGCGGCCGCATAGCGCACGATGTCGCTGTAGTCGGCCTTCGTGTAGAACCCGCCCGATGCACCACCCACTTCGGTGCTCCCGCCCACTTGAGTGAGCTTTGGCCAACTGGCGATGGCAATGCGCCACCCCTGATCGTCAGCGAGATGCAGGTGCAGGCGGTTCAGCTTGTACAGCGCCATCAGGTCGATGTGCTGCTTCACTTCGTCGACCGTAAAGAAGTGGCGTGCCACGTCGAGCATGGAACCGCGCCACGCGAAGCGCGGTGCGTCCGTAACTCGGCCCGCAGGCACCGCCACCGTCGGCGCGAGCCGGAGTGCACTCTGTTCCGCCTCGATGCCCCACGGCAGCAGCTGACGCAGCGTGGCGATACCGAAGAACACGCCAGCGGGTGTACGCCCCACAATGCGGATCGTATCGGCGGTAATGTCGAGCGTGTAGCCTTCGTCGCGTGCGGCAGGCGTCATCGCCGCGTCGGCGAGCGCACTGGTGTCGACCCGCAACAGCAACACGTTGCCGGGCGCCGTGGCGCCGCGGCCGGCACGGCGCACCGGCAACCGGAGCGCCGTCGACTTTCGGAGCAGGCGCGCGAGAAACTCACCAGACTGCACCAATTCGGCCGGGCCGTCGGTCACGATGGCGGTAGACGCCGAGAATACGAACGGCGCCCCGGTCGCCGCCACTACGCTCGTGGGGATCGGGACAACCCGATGCGCGTCGAGGGTGGTGAGCGACGCCGACACCACCGGCGTGGCAGGTGGCGCGGACTGCGCGCGGAGTGGGGTCGCCCAGGCGACACAAACCAGCGCAAGGGCTGACGAGAGGAGAAGGTCAGCGCGGGCAGCAAATCGATGAGCAGGCATCGCGGGAATGTACCGCGTGGGCGGCCACCGCACCGCCCCGACTTACGGCGTCCGGCTCAGTCGATACTCGTGACGGAACAGCCAGATGCCGTCTGGCGAGAATCGCACCTCCTTGAGCACGCGAAGCGCGGTCCCCGTCACCGTAATCGACTCACGGATACGCGCGCGGCGATTGTCGTCCTCGCCATCCATTTCCACGATCAGCGACAGCGGCCCCCCGCGCAAACTCGTCACGGCAAACTGCGACGGCGGGCGCTTGCCGTTCGTCTCTCCCCACGTGAGCATCTTGCGCGCGGCATCGAGTGCGAACGTATCGCTCGACCGCACCGTCTTGCCCGGTCCGTCGTCGTACTCAAAATCGAGTTGCACCCGCGACGAATCGCCCGACGTCGTGCCGACGAGCAGAGTCGGCAGGCTCACGAATCGGGTGCTGTCCTGGTAGTCGCGATAGCGCAGCGAACCAGCCCACCGGCCGGCGAGGGCTGCGTGAACCATGTTCGCGGAGGGAGTCTGTGGAAACTCACGACGCTGAGCGCCCAGTTCGGCACTCAGCGCGTAGCTCACCAAGGTTGCTGAAAGTACGGCCACGAACACTCGAGACATCCTGAACTCCCATCAGGGGCAACCGCACAAAACGTCGTGTCACGAGTTGGACGCCTTCAGCGTCCTGAAGGTTTGAAGCGAGATGTAGCCGACGCGAAGACCCCCTGTCGTCGCGGCACCGTTCAGCGAACCGCCTGACAGGTTGGGCAAAGCACGTCGGCGACGGGGGCCGCGGTACTCTCGGCCGCGAAGGCAGCGAGTGCTCGCCATCTTCCGGCGCCATCGCGCACACTGTGGCAATGCGCGCACATGGGGACGAAACCGCGCGCGACATACTCCAGCGCCAACGCAACGCGTCGAATGGCGTCTTCCTCTTCGTGAAGGAGCGTTTCGCGGGCTCCAGCCACTGCGCCGAGGGCCACACTGAAGTGCATTGCGGCCGCCAACCCGGCCGCAACGGCGAGGTACCGCGCGTCGGTGTGCATCCACAACGCAAGCAGTAGCAGGACAGCATGTATCCCAGTGCCGACGGCCACCAAACGGCGCGCGCCCCCGAGTGTCGTGTGCCGGGTGGCCAAGAGAACCGTAAGACCGCCCCACCAGGCTGCACGCACCAGATAGGCGAACGCGATAAACAATCGACTCTCGACTCCGACGACTGCCGCGAGGAAAACCAGTAGCAGGCTCGCGACCCAGAACCAGAGCGCACGAGTCCCCCCGAGCTCGCGCACGACCAGCGCCAGCACTGTTTCCCGCGCCACCAAGAAGAGCGCCCCCATCGCCGCCGCAGCCGCACCCGGCGCTCTCAGCCCGACTAACGCGATGACATGCTGCATGGTCCATAGCGCCCACACCACCGCGAGCAAGCGAAGCCATTGCGCCTGAAGTCGCGCTGCGGTCAGCGCGAGCACAACGGTCGCCGAGGCCGTCGCCCCGAGCCCAACCACGATCGACATGGGCGTGGCACCGACGTCGGTTACCTGCAGGAGCTCGATCATGTGGCGGTGTCGACATCGAACGTGGTACCGAAATGCAAAGCGAGGCAATCCGGGCAAATGCCGTGGGTCACCGACGCGCGTGTGTGCCCGCTCACGAATTTGGCGGGCGGCACCCAGGCGCCGGCAGCCGTCTCGAGGTGGTGACAACTGCGGCACACGTTCACATGCCCCCGCAGCACGAGCGCCATCGCCGTCGTCAACTGCGCGAGCGCTGACGCGCGTGATTCACCAGCCGCTTCCATTTCTGCCAGTGCGAGACCGACACCGCCAACGAAGTATCCAAGTTGATCGACCAGGAAGCGCAGATCGTAAAACACCGAAATGGATGACAGTCCCGTGTTGATCGCGTACACCACGTAGCCGACGGCCGCGAGGCGACGAGCGCCGCGCGATGGCCGGTCAGCGATGACAAGCGCAGTGGCCGCCAACAGCGCGCACGCCGCAGACAGCGCCGGTCGACCGGGGATCCACACGCTGCGCCACGCGGGTTCGGCAAGGGTTCCCGTGATCAATCCCACCAGCTCGAGTGCCGGTAGAACGATCAACCATCGCCACCAACAGTGGCCAGCATACAACGATGCGCCAATGATGAGGCATATATCGCGCACCGCCGCAAACTCGATCATCGGGCCCGGTACCTGCAGCCGGACACCAAACAGCGCGGGCGAATAGCGGAGCGCAAACGCGACCCATGCCCCCGCCCACCAGAGGAGATACGGTCGCGGCGACGAACGCCATAACGCGACGTGCAACGCGGCAATCGTCGCCATGCTGGCGACAGTAGATACGGCGAGCTCGAGCGGCATCGCGGGCTGCATTCGCCACGTTACTGCTCACGCCGCCTGGTGGCAACCATTTAGCGCAGCGGCCAATGGGGCACGAACGACTCGCCCGACGTTGACCACCTTCACATGTGAAATGAACAGCTGTTCACGAGTGATGCCTGAAGGTCCTGCTGGGGGCGTCAGCGCTTCCAGGCAGCGGAGACTTCACCGTTTGCCGGAATAACGAGCCATCTGCACTCCGTCGCTTTATTGGAGGAGGCTCAGGTCACAGCGGTGGGTCCCGTCTCGCTGAGCGCGCTATCCGGAAACGCCAACCGCGCCGAGTACGTGCGGATGTCCTGAGGCCATACTTGCATGAGTTCACGAACGCGCGCCTCATCACCTCGATACAACGCGCGGATCACTTCCTCGAACTCAGGCAGGTCGCCGGCAATGGCGTTCATGAAGCGATAGGCCACATCACGCGCCGCTTTTGCGCGGTCGTCGTCCGATGGGGCGCGGCGTGCAGCATCTACGAGCTTGCGAATCGCCACCGAAGCGCCACCGGGTTGTGCGGCGAGCCACTCCCAATGGCGCGGCAACAGCGTGATCTCGCGCGCCACGACGCCAAGCTTGGGACGTCCACGCGGACGTGGAGCGGAGTCGACAGGTACGCGCATATCGGGACTGTCCACATGCTCCGCATCTGCAGCAGCATTGGCGCGCAGCATCGCGTCGAGATGCGCCAGCATGGCCGTCTCGTCGCCGCGCATCTCGAGATCAATCACACGAGCCGTCGCGTCATCGAACACCAACACCGCACCCTGATGTGGCTCGGCGCTCTTCACGGCGCGCCATACCACGCGCGCAACATCACGCAGCGCTCCCGCTGCCAACAGTTCGTGTCCGCGGAATGCGGTAACCGTCGGCGATGCTTGCGGTGACGTCATGAATGCCTCTCGATGGGCCGTGCGCTGTAGCTGCCGTGCCCCACGGCCAGCATCCGGTTGCGCCACATGTTTTCGAGCAGCACCAGATCGTCGGTGGGGTCGAAGTTTGGCGTGTCCTCAGGCCAAGCGAGCGTGTCGAGCACTTCGAAAACGAATGCATCCGCCCCGAGCGCATGCCAATCCTGCTGCAGTCGCCGATTGGGATGCCCGCCGAGTCGAAGCGAGAGCTGCTCCCTGTTTAGGACCGAAGGGAGGTCGACGGAGCGCCCGATCAGCGCCTCCCCGGTTTCCCGGTTGCGCACGCAGTACACACCCATAGGGCGGCGTGAATCCTTGTACGCGCGAACAAGCGTCTTGCGGTCTACCGGAGGTTGTGGCTGGCTCATTCCCTTATTTTATCCGGATATTATTAGAACGTCAATATACCCGGGTAAATATTACTCGACCGTAGCTTCGATCTCGGATTTCCGGCCCAAACCGCACTCCCCCGCCACGGTGAACACCGGACGGGGGAGTGAGCATGAACCGTCAAAACATCAGCGCAGGGTGACCACGGACTACTGCGTCCCGACAGGCTCGGCTGTCGGGACGCAGCCAAAACTTGACACGATACGCAGAAGTTTATTGACAGCAATCAACTCGGTGCTACAGGGCGTCAACGTACGAGAAGGAGTTTTGGGCTTTGTCGTTGTCGTGGATCAGCCACTATGGTCTTTCCGCTCGCACATTGCAGCGGACATCTCCTTCCCCGTGGAACTATGCAGCATCCTACAGATGCCACCGGCAGACCTTGTCGACCACATAGGTGTCACCATGTGCGTGGTATCTTCTCAACTTCCGCTTCCGGACAGCACGCGGGTTGCGATCCAGGTCGCGCCAACAGTAAAGGCTACATCAAGAGCGAAGGCCCCTCCAAGGCGCCAAGCAACATTCCGAATGCTCTTTCTGTTCGCCTCTGCAAGTTCAGATTCCCGATTGATATCACCTCTCGTGAAACGAAGAGCGACATGTCGATTAGAACGATCAAGAGCGGAAGCCGCACCTTGCCCGACGAAGTGACCAATCATCTCAAGGATTTCGATGAATGCTAGTGAAGTAAGTAGCCATGCGGCGAACTGTACTCCAAGCCGTGGTGTGACCCCACCTGATAGGTCTGTCGGGAGCAGCACCCCCCCAACAATCAGACACACGGCAACGCCGATCATCTTCGCCATCACGTGGGTTGCTGGGATCACATAGTGGTCATGCTTGCGAAGCCACGGCCAGAACCCCGTTGATCCAGCAGGCTTCGGCAGTGCTGCATGCCACGCCACCACAATATTGATCAACTCCTCGCTCAAAAGAGCATTGATAAAGTCGACGCGGCAAAACATCGGCGCGAACTCTGTTTCAGCGCGACTCGCCTTATCCGCGTCTTTCGACAGCGCAACCTCAAGCATATCCATCGGGTTTCGCTCTCCCGAGATTCTGAGCGTGAGGGTATGTCGCTGTGGTACTTGATATCCCGGTAGCTGGACCATGAAATCCCAACGAAGACTAGCTGACTTGGTCGTCTCTGCACCGTTCCATTTGTGAGCTGCGAATTCAGACCACGCAAACTCCTTGATGAGATTCTTGTCGTGCGCGATTGTAGCAGTGACGACAACACTAAACACGTGGTGCTGTGCTAGCTTCTCGGAGATGCGATCATTTAAATCATACAGGTCCTTTGGCTCGACGATTGCGGGTCGCGGGAATACTTTAATGACGCTATCCGGCTTGCCCGCAAGGACATAAAAAAGCGCCTTCAGGTCCTCCTTATTCGACCGCGCGACAATTTCCGATCCTGGCGCATTCGACGCAGAGCCGAGTGATACTTCCGTCACTGTCTATTCTCCATATGAAGTTGCGCGTCCTTGCGCAGACACAACCCAAACTATTGCACTCGGCTTTCTGAGCGAGCCCGCCGCGTGTTACAGAGGGGGGGATCCCGGCGAGATAGTAACACTTCTTTCACCGAAAATTTACCCCTTAGCTGTCGCGACAGGGCGTTGCTGGTCGCGTCTGCACGATCCATGCTGCTGCAGTAATTCAAGAAGGGGTCACACCAGCAGCCTGGGGACAGTGGTGCTCGGATAGATCTTGGACCTACCCTAGCAACGCCAACCACTCCCCGCACTCCACCTGCAACAGCGCGTCCGAGATCATCTGGCGCGTCGTCGTATCCCCGTCGCGAATGAGCGCGCGCATTGCCACCTGCGCGGCCTCGGGGTCGGCCAGCACTACAGCGAGCAGCCCCGCTTCAACGAGCCTCGCCCGCGGCAGCCAGCGGGCCGCCGGCACAGTGTGCCCCAGAAGACCCATCGCGACGAGAAGCCCACGTTCGATCCATTCGTCACCGGGCCCAGCCGTCTCGATTGCGCGCACGAGAACGCGTGCGTCGCGCAGCACGCCCCCCAGCAGCAAGACGGCGTCGGCCACCAGCACAGTGGTGTTGGGGGCGCCAACATAGTTGACCGCCACGGCATATGCATCGACACGGTCAATGCGCTCCCACGCAGGCGCCTGGCCGGCCCCGGCCCGCCACCCCTCAGGGCGCGTCCCGGCGATGCGTCGGGCCCGGCGGAAAACCGGGTGCACGCCGTCCCGACCGCGCTGCAACGCAGTCAGACCGGCGTGTAGGGGCGCCAACTGCTCGAACGACAGCGTCGGTCCCGTGCCGACCACCAGCGGATCCACCAGGTCGGCGAACCGGTCGGGTACCGGGAGCGGCGCCCACGTCAGCGCGTGCTCCACTGCATTCAGATCGCGGGAGCGCTCATCGACGGCGTTCAGCGCCCGTCGTATGGCTGCGCTACCTGGCCCCTCGAGGGGGAGGCCAACGTTCCACTCGTAGAGCCGTTCGACCGTTGACCGCAAATGCCTCAGCACACCCGGCCAGTCAGTGGCAGGAATCGTGTTCGTGAGCTGGCGATACAACACCTCCCGGCGATACGCGACCAGATCGGCGGCAAGCGTGGTGCCCAATGTGGCGTTGGTAGTCAGCGCGTCCATCAGCGAGCACTCATGCGCAGGGCGAAGGACAGTCAACAAGTCGAGCGCCGTCATAAGACGGACGTCGACCGCGGACGGCGGCGTGGTCGAAAATCTCACGGGCACGAGCCGGCCAGCGGTGTACGGCGTCTGATGCGTCACCACGCCGAACTGCCGATTGGCCCGCGCATGGCCGCCGTTGTCGAGGCGAGCCGCCTTGAGTGCCGAAACGATCTCGCCCTTGTCCATCTTCGGCGCGCTGGGCGGCGCATCAACCTGCCGATGCAACCAGCGGGCATAGGCCACGAGCTCATGACTGGTGACCGGTATCCCCAAGACGGTGGTCGCGGCCTGGACCAAACGCATGGCGCTCTCGCGTGGCGAGGCTGAGGCCTCGGACGAGGGTGGCGCGCTGACGAACGCCGCCGGCGCCCACCAGTACACGCGTGCCCGTTCAGCGTGTGCACCATTCGGCCGCTTGGTGGTGGCCATCTGCAACTTGGCCGAATCGTCCGGCGCTCCCGGCGTGATCGCTTTCTTCGGGGACGCGAGCGTCTCCAGCGTTTGCCAGAGACGCGTCTTCAGCGCCTTGTCGATACAGCCGGTATAGCCCACCTCGGGCAACGCGTCGGTCACTTCGCGGGTCGTCACGAAGCGACCGGCCTGCTGCGCGGCGTATTCGACCGCCGCCAAGACATACGGCACGATATCCGTGGTCGCGCCGGGCTTCTCGACAACCGGCGGCGCCGCCACATGCACATAGCGGCTGCTCCCCCACCGCTCATCGACTCGCTTCAGCACGCCGGCGCGCTGCAGCAACTGCACATACTTCGAGAGCGGGCGAGGCACCTCGCCGTCGCCGTAGGTTGGCCACAAGGCGGCGATATCCCGCGACCGGAGGGCGCAGCCCAGCGCGATCCCTGCCCGAAGCCACGCCGCGGCGACGCGCGCGGACTTCGTCTGTCCGTCCAGAACGGCCGCCTGAGACACCTTCGGCGCCGACGAGGACTTCACGGAACCATGCCTCACGCCTTCCCCTTCGCTGGCGTCGACTTGGTGAGTTCGCCGTTGTCGAGCGTGTATAGGAACAGCACCCGATTGAACGGGATATGCTCCCGCGCCACGGACGGCAGGGCCTCCGCGAGGTCAGACGAGAGATACGTGTCGTAGTAGCGACGGGCGTGCAGCACCACTTTGTCGACCGTCAACCGTCGGCCAACCGCCACGTGATTGGCGCAGAACTCGCGCCACGCGGCGAGTCCGACGTCGAGGACGTGTGCGCGAAAGGCCGGAAAGATTTCAGCGTAGCAGTCGCACACCACATCCGGCGCCAGCGTCTCGAGTTCGACCACCTCCGACCAGCGGTGGCCAGCATCGGCATCGCAACGCACCACCTCGAGCACCGCCTTCGTGCCCACCAGCAACACGCCGATTCCAGCAGCACGGTACTCCTCGCGGCCGTTCTCCACGACCACCCGCCGCGCGTCGCGCTCCGCGGCGTCGGCCATCACCTTGCGCAACTGATCGACGGCTCGGTCGTTCAGGTATTCGGCTTCGTCAAACACCACCGCGCTGTAACTCTTGTTGAGGAGCGCCGACACTAGCTCCGCTCGGAGGTCGTCGTCGGATTTCCGCATGCCGAGGCTGCGGTCGCGCAGCCCGGGCGACACCTCTTTGAGAAGGGAGATCAGCAGCTCGCGGCCGGTCTTGCTGTTGAGCCCATGGGCGCGCAGGACGCGACGCTCTCGATACTCGCCCGGCATCTTGGCGACGAGTTGCTGCTCGCCCTCGCGGTGCGCGCGGATGGCCCGGTCGAGGGCCGTGCTCTTCCCGGCCCCTTTCGGGCCAATGACGAGCACCCCCGTCTTGAGCTGTAGCGCGCGGCTGAGCGCCTGCTGCGTTTTGATGGTGAGCTGCTGCATGGCCATGACCCCGTCGAGGACCGGGATCGTCAGATCCTCCGAGGCGGTCACATGCGCAGCATCGTACTTCCCGAGCGTAATCGAAACGGACATAGCGAGTGGTTTGAGGTAGGGATCGCGTTGGCGCCGGTCAGCCTACCGCATCGAGCCCGGATTGACCGGATACATCCCGAAGGCGATCCGCTCGGCTACGAAACGTCGGTTTCGGAGAAGCCGACGACTCAGCATTGCTCGTCGCCGACGGGGGCGAACTAGGTGGCGCGTCGTCCGCCGCCGACTGCTCCGCAGGGGCATCGGGACGCGGCGCTTTGCGCTTGCCCTTCAGGATGTCCTCCGCCGCCCGCTCATCTTCCGCCGTCGCGCCCGGTCCATGGCGCGCATCCTTCTGCGCGCCCAGTGCCGCAATAGTCTCGCTGGCGTGGTATCGCGCGTTCGCGGTGGCCTGGCGCGCCACCTGCTCGGCCCGCCCGGGTTCGCTCGCCCACTCGAATTTGTGGGGCACCCAGCACCATCGGTTCTCGACCAACACCCAGATTCCTCGATGCAGGGGATCCACCTTGTAGGTGACCTCGGTGTCGAGCAGCATCGCATAGCGCCCCTCGATCTCGTACGAGAAGACACTCGAGATTCCATCGCGGTCGTGGACGATGCCTTCTTCCCTGACGAAGGCGGCCTCGACAGGCAGCGCCGCCAGAAGGTCGACGCCCGGCCGCGGTCCGGTATCGGACCACGTCTTTTTGTAGAGGGCGCGGCGGGTCATCCCAATCCGCATGGGCACCGCCTCGTGGTTGAAGCGCCGAATCACGCCGTCCAGGATGGCCCGACTATCCTCGATGCTCGGCAGGCGCTTGACGTCCATCGGCATGCGACGGAACTCGCGGAAGCCTGCCCCGGCCTTCACGTCGCGCAGCCACTTGGGCGACGTGTCGAGGCGGTCCAGCGGAATCACGCGGTCCACGTGGCTGTCGACGTGGGCACACCAGCGCTTCACCACGCCGATGGTGCGTTCGATCTTGCCGCGGTTGATGGCCCGCATTCTCGGCAACTTGGGTACGACGATGCCGTGCTGCGCATCCGAATACTGCACGCCCTCCACCTCAACCTCCTGCCAGTCGGCAAAGGAGGTCACCGGCGCGTCTTCCGACGCCTTGTGGAACGACGCCACCTCCACCCCGAGGCGTTCTCCCAGCTCCGTAAGAATCGGCCGCAGCGAGCCGTGGGTGCGGTGATTGTCCCAGCGTAGACAGCGCGGGAGCCAGCCCGTGAAATCGGCGCAGGCCGGCGTCGCGAGCGCACGACCCCACGCAGCGGAGAGCAGCGCCGCCAGCACATCCGACGCCTCGAACCCACTCCGCATGACGAGACCGGTCTCCGGGTCGGTCCGACGCGAGGGGTCGACCAGCCAGTAGCCGACAATCACGCCGCTGAGGTGGTCGGCAATCGTGATCACCGTCGCGCGAACCGATACCATCTTCTCCAGCTTCTTGTCCCACACCTGACTGTAAAACGGGGACTCGAACTCATCGAGCACCCACACGTCATGGGGGAATTGCGCTGGGACCGTGGAATGGGTCATGCCTTCCATCTGCGCGGCGCGCGCCCCGTAGGCCGCAGCGGTTCGCTTGGTCCGTCCCAGCTCCGCCACCCGCCGCTTCACGGTATCGTAGCTCGGCATCGCAATTCCCAACTTCGTGGCCGTCTCGCCGAGCTTCCGATACAGCTCCGCCACTGGAGACGCTTCGTTGGTGAGTACCGCCGTCCGAATCATGTTGAGCAGCACGTGATCGATGCGGTTCGGCCGCCCGGCGCGCCGGCGGTCCAGATAGTCCGACTCCGACTTCTTCCCACTCGCGTAGTCTGCTGCCAGCTGGCGAATCTTTTCGTGGGAATACGGGCGCTTGAGGTCGCCCGCCGCGGCCATCTCTTCGATCTCCTCTTCGATCTTTCGCCACGACTTCTTGTTCTTCCGCTTCTCCGCCGCAAGCTTGGCGACCCTCAGGCGCTCCTTCGCGCGGGCCTCACGCCGTTCCATCTGGCGGGCGCGCGCGCGCTTCCGGGTCTCCGTGTAGGTGCCGATTTTTTCTGCCTTGTCCGGCGCGTAGAGCGACATGATCGTTCGAGTTCGAGTGAGACTCGGGCAGAGGACACCACGCGGCACCGTTTGCCCGGCTGCGGGCCGCGCTCACCGCGGATCAGTCCAACCGTGAGCGCGGACAGCCTAGCGGGTCTTCGTTGGATTGCCACGAATGCCGGGGCGCTCGCCGTCCGGAAGCGCAGCACAGCAACCAAACCGTTTTCCCGCAATCACTTACGCGGACCGACGCATCCGACGAAGCAGGCGACACGTCTCCCGCACCTCGTCCTGCGCGGCGGTGGGGAGTGCCCCCACGAGCACACGCGCCAGCGCGAGGGCGCGCGAGCCATTGGCGCCGGCGCCTTCCAGGCGCCCGGCGGCGAGCCCCTCGAGGCCGAGGGCCGTGACTACGTGCTGGTAATCGCGGCGCGAGAGGGTGATCTCGATACGGCCATCAGCGTGGCGCACCACCGTGGGCAGATGCAGATGGTGCGTGCTGTCGTCGTCACGCGACGGTGCGTTCGGTTCGTTGGAAGAGAGGGCCATCGTTACTCCGGGTTGATGATGATGGTGATGCGGTCGTCGTACGCGACCTCGTCGGGCGCCGAATCACCTTCGAGCATGGGCTGACTCGACTCGCGGCCGCCGACCGCGAGGGCGCTGGCAGGCGTCGTCGCGGCGGCCTGTAGCAGGTCGAACCGTTGCAGCGGGCGCGCACGCGGCTCAGCGGGGCGATACCACGCCTCCGCATCCATCGGCGTGGCACGCTCGAGGGTCGCCGAAAGGGCCGACAACTTGGCCGAGGTCTGATCTGCCAAGTGCAGCAACCACGCCTCGCGTGATGCCGGCGACGACGGGCTGCCCCACTCCTTTTGCGCGTGATGCGATTCGATCACGGCATAAACGTGTTGGATCAGCCACGCCGGTACCCCTGCGGCCTCGAGTCGAGCCGCATGAATCGCCGTCGCCGTGGCCACCATCTCGATCCCAAGCGTCGTGTGGTATCGCGCTTCGGCGAGGACCGAGCGTCGAATACCAACACCGGGGACCACCTCGTACTCGCGGATTTTTCCGAGGTCGTGGAGCAGCGCGCCCAAGACCAGCGCGTCGACCGATAGCTGCGGGGCATACGTGGGAATCGCGCGGGCTGTGGCCACGGCGACCTCCGCGACTTCGACCGAGTGCCACACCAGTCCGTAGGGCGCCACTGCGTGGTGCATGCGCTCGGCGGCCGGCGCGCGCCAGTAGTTTTCCGCTCCCACGTAATCCATGACCACGTCGAGGAGCACCTGCGCCGGGTTGCTGAGCAGATCACGCAGTGCGTCGTACCGTGCGCGGAGCTCCTCGAACGGGATCGGACAGGCCGGCAGGAGGTCGTCCCGTATTGGATGCTCCGGCGAGAGCTTGGAGAATTCCTGCACGGTCCATTCGGGGGCGAAGCCGTTGCTCCCCGCCTTACCCAGGAGGCGAACCCAGAGGGCATCGCCTTCGCGCACCTCCTGCCACGCCGGCATGTCATTCGACCACACTTTGACGGTGGCCGAGCCGTCGCGGTGGCCCAGCGTGAGCACGAGATATGGCGAGCCGGTTGAGGCGACCTTCTCGTTTCGAGCGCGAACACAGACCACGCCCACCGACTGCATGTGGGGTTCGGGGTAGCTCAGCGAAACCCGCGTGAACGACGGCGTATCCGGTGAAGTCATAACGTCTCCGAGTGGATGTCGACGATGTTTCGAGCGCGGCGACAGGGTGCCGCTCGCATCGCAGCGTGCGTGAGGGGCTCGGGGGGGCCGGGGCCATGGCGCCCCCCAGTCGCCGCTTCAGGAGGCGCGCGCCATTAGCTGCGCCGCCGCGGCTCGCGCCGCGCGCAGCGCCGCCTGGTATTGGCGTTGGGCCGCTGCGGGCGCGGCGTCCAACACGAGCCCCATCTGCTGCCAACTCGCGCCACCGCTCCGGAGCTCAAGCAGCGTGACCTCGCGAGGCGAAAGTGTGGCGAGCACCTGGCGCAGCGGAGCCAAGGACGCTGGCGTACCGGTGGCGCCACTACGGCGCGTCGCCGCTGCGGACATCCAGCGAGCGTGCAGCGTGCGAAACACCTCGGCCGAAAAGAAAGCAAGGGCGTCTTCGCGGCTGTTCGTCGGCGCGTGATGCATGGCGGCGAGCGCGGCGGCGACCCCTTCATGCACGAGGTCCTGGACCTCGACCGTAACGCCGGGCCACGTTGCAGCGTAGATGGTGGCGACGCGCGTGATCATCGGCAGCAGTGCGTCGGTCACGCGCTGCGCCGAATCCGCCGCGACGTCCGGATCCATGGCATGGCGCGACGTGTCGAGTGCGGCGAGGAGCGGGTCGCACGACACCATTGGCACGAGTGACACATCGGACGGGAAAGGCAGAACAGTCAACACCGTCATGTGGGAGAACCTCACAGGCTGGAGAACCGCAGTCCGCCGAAGTGGCGGCGCCTTTTCGCAAGGGTAGCGGATCCGCCCTCGTTTGGAGTGGCGAACCATCGCGACCTGCGGACGCGTCGGTGCAGCCTCACCGTTCGCGTGTGGCAGCGTGTGTCGGGCTCTTGGGGGGCGCTCCTCAACGCGACCGCACCACGCCGTCCTCGCGAGGAGGACGACGTGGGTAACGCCGCACGAGCCGTTACCGCGTCACCCGACGACGCGAGGTCTTCTTCGGCGCAAAATCCGCACGCATGCGGCTAAGCACCTCCGTGATGATCGGAATTTCGGCCTGATCAATCAGCATCGCCGCGCGGTAGATGTCCCATTCGCCGTTCTTCCGTGGAAGCGCCACGGCTGCGAGCGCGATAGCACGCGTCCGAGGGGTGGCATTCCGGAGGACCGAGAAACAGGCTGGGCCTGCGATGAGGACCGAGAGCGGCACCTCGGGAAACGTCGTGCGCGCCAGCGCGTAGGCATCCGCGAGATTCTCGATCCGCTCAATGTCTCGGTCCACGTGCACGGAGTTCTTCAAGGGCTCGGCGCGTTCCGCGACACGCCAACGCGTCATCTTGGACGGCGTGAATCCATACGCGTCGGTGACTCCTGCGGCCCACACCGCCGCTGGCCCGGCTCCGAGGCCGAGGCGCGTACTGGCCAATACGGCAACGGCCCGATCCAAATAACTGCATTCGGTCAGGGCGGTCACCACGACGGGGCCCCGTCCGGCGATCTGATTGAAGGGCACCCCGGGGTGCCGCAGGGTGGCGAAAGCGTACGCGGACGCGAGGATGGACGTGCGCGTGATCGTTTCGGGGAACCCGGCGGGCAGGGTCAACACATCGCCACGCATTGCGGCGGCGAACTGCTCGGCCTTCATGACGTCGCGAAACGCAACGAGCGACACGCCATTGTCGCTGGGCTGCGGGAGGAGCACTCGATAGTCGGCGGAACCAAAGCCGAGGCCCTCGCACACGCGGGCGGGATCGCGGGGCGGCGTGAGGATGCCGTTGGTGCGCGTGGTGGCCGGGACCGGGAAGATGGCGACGGAAGTGAAGCCCTCGACGAGGTCGGGAATGAATGGCACGAGTTGCTGCGGATGGATCATGGCGCTCTCGAAAAACTGGTCATGGTCGGGAAGTGGTCCCGGTGCTTGCGATCACGAGCGCGACCAGCCTACTGGGTATTCCGCCAAACCGCCGAGACGGAGTTCGAGACGTCCATCCTGCCGGGCGTGGGAGCAACGACGGAGCTGGGATTGGGGGCTTGGCTGCCAGTCCTCGTCCCCGTCCCCTCCTCCCCTACGGGGAGGAGGGGACGGGGACGAGGACGACGTGTGTATTTCGGGTAGATGAGGGGAGGGTGGGGCGCGGAGTGAAGGTCTACAGCGCCAGTAGGCTGCTCTCACGTCGATCTGAGATCGGCGGGCGGTGCGTCCACCAAGGGCGCATCCGCGAAGACCAACCTCTTTTCGGACATCCGCATGCCTACGAAGAAAACGCAGGACCGCCCCACCCCCACACCGCCCTGGCTCCCGCCGGAAAGCGTGGCTCGGCAGGTGGCAGCCATCGCCCGCGACAAGCAGGTGACTAAGGCCCAGCCGCTGGTGCCCCACTTCCTGTATCGGGGCCGCACGACCCTGCTCGGCGCCGACGTCCCGCAGTGCGGGGTCCTCGTGCTCGCGCTGGAGGAGGCGCTGGGCGATACCAAGGATCGCATCCTCGAGAGTGACTTGGCCAAAAGTACGAACGTGTTCGTGCTCTCAGATCACCAGGTGCCTGGCCACCGGCCGTTCGAGGTGCTGCAAGCCAACGTCGCCATGGTGAAGCCCGACGTGATCATCATCGATACACTTTCCGTGTACGCGCAGTCGGAAGTGGCCAGCGAGAACGATTCCAACTCGTGGCTGGCGGTGCTGCCGGAGATCAACAAGCTTGCGCACCGTCTCAACATCGCCGTCCTGCTCATTCATCACACGGACAAGGCGGGGACGAGCGCTCGCGGCTCCACCACGATTACCGCGGTGCCCGACAATTTGGCCTATCTGTCAGAAGTGAAGGGCCAGCCGAGCACGGTGCGCCAGTTAACGCATAAAGGCCGGCAATCGAAATCCGGCGCGTTCTTGATGGACTACGATGCCGCCACCCGGAAATACCGCAAGATGGAGACGCCTGAGAAGGCGACGGACGCCGCGCCCTCGACGCGCCCGACCAATTCCGTGGTCTCCCTGAAGACGCGCCTCACGGAGCTCATGGGTAACAGGACGCACCCCGACGGCCCGCTGTACGCGGATCTGCGGAAGCAGAGGAAGGCGAAGGGCGAACGGGTGGACGCCGAGCTGAAGGCCATGGTGGCCAACGGCGAGGCGCGGAAGGCGCGCGATGGTCGGGCGTATCGGTATGCGCTGGTGAGTTGAATTTTGCCAAACAAAAAAGCGGGGTGGCCTCTGGCCGCCCCGCCTGCTTTGCTGTGACAGTGATCAACGAAGCTTTCGCAACTCTTGGTTGAGCGCCTTCACATCCAGTGCCAATGCCAGCAAATCCGGTCGGTGATGATGTCGATTGGGTGTCTGTACTCCGTACCGCAGCTCGGTGCGGATTGCCTTCAAGTACGGAGAAGCAATTTTCGGGTCTTCGAGGAAATCGAACCCAGGCACGAAGACCATGCCAGGCGGCTCTAGCTCTGCGCCCCTTGGCGAGAACTGATACGGACCATCCTGAGGATAGCGACGCGCGAGCTCGACGGCTTTCGGCATCGGCAGGGTGATTCGCGTGTGGGTGAACTCCTTCGAGTGCTGAAGCACCCACCGGTTGTTGATCGTGAGGTTGATCCCGCCGGCCTTCGGCGCTGTCAGCATGAGGCGTCGGTCATCGGGATCAAGTCCGATCTGCTCGTAGATCCATCGAACGACACCGAGGTAGCTTCTGATCCACGATGGAGATTCTGATTGCCTGAGTACGTCCTCGAGTGACCGAGCAGAGCGTACCGGCTTTTGATTCCGTGGATCGGACTTCTGTTCTTTGGTAGGCTTCCGCGTTGAAACGATTCCCGGCGCGAACGGAGGTATCTCAGCGACGCGGGCCGCCGGAACTTTACCTTCCCAGCTCCGGAAGTATTCGGCGTCGAACACTTCACCACGTGTCCACAAGTCCTCAAACCAGACGCGTGCCTCGGCTAGTTGAGTGGCTTCGTGGTGAAGCACTCCGAGCTCATCACGCACCTCGAATCCATTCTTAGTGAGATTGGCTGATCCGATGAGCACTCGCGACTGAGAGAACACGACCTTGGCATGCACCTTGGTGACGTGACGGAATGCAGCGGCGTGGTCGCAGACCAATTCCGTCATCTCTGAGCGTTCAGCACCGCTGAGCACAGAGAAGCAGGCTACAAAGTCCGTCACAACGCTAAGCCGCGCACTTCTCTTCATCAACTCTCGCAGCCGCCCAGGTGAGATATAAGGTGCTACGATGCGCAGGTGACCACCGTCGCATACCCTCTCCAGCGCCTCGACGAATGTCATCCCCATCGTCCCTGCTTTGGGCCCGCCATAAACAATGCGCACTTATCTCTCCCCTGTGAGAAATGCAGCTAGCGTTCTGCCAGAATACCAACGGGTACTGACACTTGCCGAACCTTCGCGGCGCCTATCGCCCGTATCGAGCAGCCGGCACTTCCTGCTGCCGCAGATACTCCCGGATCACCGACTGCTGGTACCGATCCTCGCCGCCAATGCGAATGGTCCGGAGACCGAGGCGCTGAACGGTTCGCGGCGTGACCCGCAGAATCGACGCGACCTCGGTCAGTGTGAGCAGCGGCTCCACGAACCAATGGTTCTCCTGCTCCACCTGACCATGACGCGGGTCTGCAGCCGCCTGCGCCATCAGAGCCGCCGGGAGGGCGCCCGCCTGCGTAAGCGTGTCATCCGCCTTGGACAGGAACTCGGTGGCCGCGCGGAGCTGCTGGGCGACTTCGTTCAGAATCCCGCGTGAGACAGCTTTGGCCTTCCCCTCAGGGGGCGCGCTGGGCGCCACCGGCGCCTGCATGCGCTGCTCAAATGCCAGGAGTTCCGTCCACGCCACCTCGACGGACGCCCGCCGCCCCTTCTGACGGATAGCGACGCGATCCGGATGCATGGTCACATGATAGGTCGTCTCGCCGATCTGGACCTCACGCTTCAGCGGTTGTACCAAGGGCGTTGCCACCAGGAGTTCCTCTCGGGTTCAGGTGACGGGCTATTCCACGCAGAACGGTACTCGGCGTGAGGATCTGGGTCTTTGGGAACGGTGAGGACCTTGGTGGGATCGAGACGGTCAGCATAGCCATCCGCCCACGCGAGCCACGCGAACAGGTCGTGATCCAGCGAAAGCATCGCAGCCTCCGCGGCCGACCGCATCGCGTCAACGTAGTCCCTGATGGCACGCGTCTGTTGCAGGCAGCGTACGTCCTGCTGGAGCGCCCGGGCCTTAGCCCGTTCCCGTTGCGCACGCTCCTCCGCCGCTCGCCGCTTTTCCTCCGCAGCCTGCCGCTCTCGCTCTGCGCGTTCCTGTGCTTCTCGTCGGGCCTTTATCGCGTCAGCGGCATCGCCAAGTCCGGCGACCACGTCATTCAAGATGTCGTCAAGACTCTGGCGGGCACCATCGCCCCACTTCCCTCGCACGTTCAGATATGGCTCGGTAAGCATTAACGAGAGCCGCCCGGTCGCTTCCCAGGCGTACCGCTTCGAGTACCAGCCTGTTTGGGGCTTGAGCGGCGGGACCTCCGTGCGCGTAACCTGCTCCTGAATCTCGATCCCAACCTGTTCGCCATCCACGTGCACCACGGTGCTGGTCTCGTTGTCTTTTGTCACGAGCGTCACGCGATGGCCGCGCGCCTCGAGCGCTTTGAACAGGGCATCGTAGATGCGCAGCGCCCGGTCCACAGCGGATAGCGAGACCTTGAGCGCGACGCACTTCATTCCGCCGGTACGAAGACGCAGGTCTTCTTCGACCTTCGCTTTGCGGAGGAGCAGCACCGAGCTCGCCACGAGCGCATGCGGCTGTTCGAGGATGGCCGGCACCACGATGCGATTTTCGGGAGCGGCCTCGAAGCGGCGGCGTAGGCCCGCGAGCGAATCGTCCTCCGCCAGTTGGGCGACCAGCTCCTTTGGCGCCGGCCGCGCCGGCTGATGAAACACGATCACCGTCTCCTCGCTGCCGCGCATCGCCGCGGGCAACTTGAGGAGCGGCGGGCGCTTGATCCGCTGCCCCACCGCCACCTTGGCCCAGTAGCCGCGCGGCGGGGTCGGGATGTGGTACTTGTCGCAGATCTTCCGAAGGCCAGTGTCCGAGAGGCCCAACTTGGGCCCCAACGTGGCCATCGGCTCACTCCATGCCTTCTCGTACAGTTCGGCCCTCGTGAGCTTTTGCGGGCCAGACGGCGAATCGGACACGGGCATCGCCTCCGAGTTCAGGTCGACCGACAATCCAAGTAGGTGAAACGCGCAGAAGCCGGCGTCCCGCGCGTCTCACTTTCCGCGATCAGGACGAACCGCTCGCCCCGAATCGCGTCTTCACGTACTCCCGTGCGCTTTCCGGCGGCAGCTTCACAGTTCCCGGCCCGCTGCGCACGAAGAAGTCGCCGTCCGGTGCCGATTCCATGCCCTTCCACTTCAGATACACCGGTTCCGGGCTCCGCTGGCAGGTCACCACGCACACGGTCTTTCCGTCGACCACCTGTACCTTCGGATCGATGCAGGTCCCGGCCCGGTCGCCCAGCCCATTGCGCACGACCTGTGCGAGATGTCGCATGAACTTGTCGTCGTTGTCGAGTTGATCGCGCTCGATGCCGACGATCTTCCCATTGTCAGCCACCCCGATCAGCAGGTCGCCGCCCTCTGTGTTCAGAAATGCCGCGACCGTCTTCAGCACGGCGTGCGTCACGACTTTGTCGTCCTGTCGGTCCTCGTTGAGGTTCCACCGCAGCGTGGATTTGAACTCAAGAGTCTTCGACTCGCCGCGCTTGATCAATTCCTCAGCATTTCGGTGTGCCTTGAGATACTGGTCGAATAGCACGTTCTTCACCACGTCGCCAAACGCACGGTCATCAGTTATGCGCTTGTACAACTCGAAGTTCGAGTCCACGATGTCCTGAATGACCTGCTCGACCTTCT
>JAIXTI010000098.1 GCA_027484025.1 bacterium | reverse complement strand
ATCCCCTCAATCGTGCGCGGCTTGTTGGCGGCAGCGCGTCGGGCTTCGGCTTGGGCGGCGCTTCCGGGAGTCCCGGTTGCCTGGGCCAAGGCACTTCCGGTGAAAAGCGGCAGTGCCAAGAGGGCGACAACGGTGCGGCGCATGTGATCTCCGGTGGGTAAGGCTGCTGAAAAAATGGGGCGCACTTACGGAACCTTGAGCGCCGCCGCGAGCTCGCGGGCAATGGGCGTCAGCTCGGCAACCGTGGCCGGTGGGTTGCGCGAGGGTTGCAGCGGCTGACCCGCGTAGCGCGGCACGACGTGGATGTGCAGGTGAAATACCGACTGCCCTGCGGCCTCGCCGTTGTTCTGCGAGATCGTGAAGCCATCGGCTTTGAATGCTGCACGCTGCGCGAAGGCCACACGGCGCGCGACCGCCATGAGGCGACCGTACTCGTCGGGGTCCATCTCCAACACGTTACGTGCTTTGGAGGTCTTGGAAATCACCAGCGCGTGTCCGCGCGAGACTGCACCATTGGAGAGAAACACGAGTACACGCTCGTCTTCGTACACCTTGGCCGTTTCCAGCTCACCGCGCAGAATCTTCGCGAACGGATTCTGTTCGTCGTACGCTCCGACCAACCCGCGCGCGCCGGCTGGACTGGTACTCACTTCGCCCGAGCCCTGGGCGGCAGCACGGGTGAGCGGCGTGAACAGCAGTGCGAAGGCAGCAGCGACGAAGCGAATGGGGGGCATGGCGGGGAGTGGTCGTGTCGAGAACATCATGGCCGTCGGCGAAGGTAGCGTCGTGTCGCCGCGACTGATAGCCTAAGACATGCCGAGTTCGTCCTTCGCCCGCCATGCGCCACGCATGGTCCGCACGATATTTGGGCTGAGTGCCATGGCGGCGCTGAGCGCGTGCGCGTCGGCGCGGTCGACAGGAACGGTAGCGGCCGCCATCCCGGCCCGCGAGCGAACGGCACGCGGCGCGACAGCCGTAGTGGCCAGTCTCGATAGTCTGGTACGCGAGCCACGCGAAGCGGTTATTCAGCGCGAGCTGCTTGCCGGCAACATCCCGTCGTTTCTGCGCACGCTGCACACCGTACGTGACTCCGCGACGGCCAGCGACGGTCGCCTGCACGTGATCGAGTACGACGTCATGCCAGACTACCTCGCCATCGGCGACGATGCGGACTTCGTGCGGATGCCAATGACACCGCACACGGCGCAAGTATTCGCCGATGCCTACGGCTATGTGCTTCCCACGCGGCGCATGGTGAATGCCATCTGGCGCGCGGCCACGGTACAACTCGAACCGCAGCCCCTCACCGAGGCCCGCGAGGCGTCCGGCACGTTTCTGCAGCATCACCGGCGCATTGAGGCGCAGCTCGCTGGTGCGTCACGACGCGCGCTGGTGGCTGGGATCAAGAAAGACGTGGTCGTCTCGAACCGACTGCTCGAACGTGCCAACCGCGTGGCCATCTACGGTTGGCACCACCAAAACGGCGAGCCCATTCAGCCTCTGTATGTCGGGCATGTCGATTGGTACGTCGACTACAGTCACGGCGTGCGATTGGTGAAGCGCACGATGCGCGTGGACGGCACCCCCATGTCATTCGAGCAGGTCGCGATCCATCCAGTGCTGCACGTGCTGGTGAGCGACGAAGGCCCCCTCGTGACGACGCGCGCCGATGCTGGCCCGCCGGCGTCGGGTAGCCCGTGAACGACCGCTCAGGTGCGGTAGAAGAACTTCTCCTCGACCACCTTGCCATCGCGTACCGTGTATACGCCTACTTCGTCCATCGTCACGCGAGCGCCTGTGGCCTTCTGCGTGATGTCGAACACGAAGCGTGCTACGAACTGATCACCGTTCGGCCACGGACCCTCAACCTTCGCGCTATGTACCTCGTGCGCGCCCTGCCACCAATGCGCCTTGCCGAGGACCCCCTCGCGTCCTTCGACACGTTGCATGGGGTCCATGACTTCGAGGCTGACCACATCTTCAGCGTACAGGGTCTCGATCGCCTCGACGTTCCGACCTTCGCGGCAGAGCGCCACGAGCTGTTCGGCTACTTGCAGGGTGTTCATGCGTTCTCCGGCTAGGGTATGCCATAACGTTACGACTGTCATCGCACAGTGGCGATCAATTTGTGTAACAAATGAGGGCGATCGGTGATTCAGTGCGGAGGCATTCTCACAGAACGCGCCTCTCCTCAGTTTCTTCCTGACGTCCGTTGTGCGGGCGCGTATGATCCCCGAAAGAGGCACCATTCATCATGCTACGCACGATGCCGCGCGCCATATCTATCGCTGCTGCCGTTGCGACGATCATGCTCGGACTGCTCGTCCACCTGCGAGGTGCCGTCCTGGGGCCTGTTCTCCAGGATGTGCTCGGCGACGCCCTGTGGGCCGCGATGATCGCGTGGTGGATTGGTGCGATCGCGCCGCGTGCCGGTGCCCTGATGCGCGGCGCAGCAGCATACACAGTGTGCGCCGGCGTTGAGGTGAGCCAGCTGTACCATACGCCATCGCTCGATGCGCTGCGCGCGACGACTGTTGGCCACGTTGTACTGGGAAGTGGCTACGACACGCGGGACCTGGCGGCGTACGCGGCCGGCGTGCTGGGGGCGCTGCTGCTGCAGAGGATCGCCGCATCTTGATCGCGGGACTGCGGTCGTGGTGAACTAGGGTAGGGGAACTACGGTAGGGGAACTACGGGAGGGGAACTACGGGAGGGGACAAACGGGAGGGGACAAACGGGAGGGGACAAACGGGAGCGCAACCACGACCCCGCGACAACGACCTCAACCACGACAGGGCGACCACGTGAGGCCAACAACGAGGGTCGGGGAAATGGTCCTCGTCACGGGGTCGTGGTTGCCCTCCCGTAGTTCCCCTCCCGTAGTTCCCCTCCCGCTGTTCCCCTACCGTAGTAATCCCAAACCGCAGTACCACTCAGGACGGCTGCGTTTTTTCGCGAACCCGCAGCGCGCCACTCGGGCACTGCGAGACGGACGCGCGAATCTCGTCGTCGCTCGCCTGCTCCGTCTGTATCCACGGGCTGCGGCGCGGATTGAAGACCCGCGGGTTGCTGCGCACACAGTTTCCACTGTGGGCGCAGAGTCCCTGTCGCCACTCCACCACGATCTGCTCGCCGGCCACCACCTTGAGCAGCT
>JAIXTI010000067.1 GCA_027484025.1 bacterium | reverse complement strand
GACGCGCTGCCTCGATGATCGTGTACCAATGGGTAGAAGACGGACGGCGTCGCATACGACACACCGAACGCGTGAACGATTGGCCTCGAATACCCGGCGGCCCGCCGTCCTTGGGGGCGGCCATATCGTATGGTCGGGCACGCTAGCGGGGACACCGCTTCGGAGCGCTACGCTTGCTGAGATTCCACGAAGACGTAGCTTCTGGCACATGGCGCGGGCTTCATCCGCGCGTACACAGCGCTCTCTGTCTCCACTCGCCGAGGTCCCGATGCCTGCTTCGTTTGTCGCCGTTCGTTCGCGACACCGCCTTGCCGCCGCGGCACTCGCCAGCGGCGTATTGCTGCTCACTGCCGCCAAGCCGGTCACCCCCCGCGCCACCGGCGTCACCTTCAAGTACCGCATCAGCTCCGCCAGCGACGGTAAGAAAAGCACGCTCGCCAATGTCAGCATGCAGGATGGCAACATCCGCATGGACTACGTCGAAGGCACGACGCCCATGGGCACCAAGAATGGCTACGTGCTCGTGCAGGGAGAATCGGGCAAGTTCATTGTCGTCAATCCCAAAGACAAACAGGCGGTCGTCATGACCGCTGATGCCTTTGGTAGTGGGCTTGGCGCGCTGATGAACAACCCGATGCTCAAGATGACCATCAGCAATACGTCCTTCCGCTTCAAGGACATGGGCGCGGGCGAGGCGCTGCTGGGCTACAAGACCCGCAAGGTGCGCACGTACTACTCGAGCACCATCGAAGTCAAAGTCATGATGATGGCCGACCAGAAGATTGTCTCGAACGACTCGAGCGATCAGTGGGTGGCCACCGGCATCGATCTTGGCAGCCCCAAGAGCATGGAAGCGTGGGCGCGCTCGTTCGCGTCGGGCGTGAAGAGCACCAATGCGGATCTCGCCGCCGACATGAAGAAGTACACCAACGAGTACGGGCGGGGGAGCATGGCGCTCAAGACCGTCACGTGGTCGTCGCAGACGGACAAGAAGGGCAAAGTCACGTCGGACGTGACCACGATGGAAGTGACGGAGCTCAAGAAAGGCGATCTCGACGCGGCACTCTTCGAGGTCCCGAAGGGCTACGAAGTCGTCGACATGAGCCAGATGATGGCCGGGCTTGGCGAGAAGATGGACAGCGCCAACGCCGAAGCGGCGAAGAACGGCGACAAGAAGGACGAGAAGAAGCCGAGCGCGAAGGACGCGCTCAAGTCGGGACTTGGCGGGTTTCTGAAGAAGAAGCCGCCCATGTGAACACCCGTCGCAGGCCGCCGAACGTGACAAGCGACCACGAAACGGCGGCCATGAGCACAGCACCCGGGAGATACTCGTCGAACAAGCGGTAGTGCAGGAACGCGTCGAGCGCGGCCACGGTCAGCAGCGTGATGAGCGGCCGCTTCGCGTCGATCCACGCGCTCACGTATCCCAGCATGACGCACCGCAGGGCGCCGGCGAGGATGAACAACGCGACGAATGCATCGGACGGAAACCAGATGCGCCCGTCGTTGCTGCTCCCGTTGTTCCAGACGTCGTGCGTCAGTACGGCAATACTCAATGTCGTCCCGGCCAACATGCCGAGCAGCAGCCACGCCGAGGCGGCCTTTTGTGCGACGTCCACGAGCGCCGCGGTGGCCGAGCCACGCACGCCGTCCTTGATGGCATACGGCACGAGGCGAAGCACCTCGCCGGCGTACCAAGCCGGGCCGCACGGCTCGGCCGCGTCCCGGCGCTGCGTGGTGATCTCTTCGAGATCGCCGAGCACGTCATCGACGAACAGTCGGGAGGCGCCGACGGCGCGCAGCAATGTGGTCGCGAGTCGGTGACGCATCAGGCGAGCTCCGGCGAAAGCGTTCCCCACGCGATATCGGCCCGTTTGCGAAACTCCTCGAGGGCTTGCACGCCCGCGCCGGAAATGCTGAACAGGCGTCGCGCCCGCCCGCCACGGACCGCGCGCGGTTCATCCACGCGCGAGGTGACGAACGCCTTGGCTTCCAGGCGCTGCAACACGGTATAGATGGCCCCAACCGCCGGGGTGCGTCCCGTGCGCTCGGCCAAGGCGCGCCGCAGGTCGAGCCCCGACACGCCATGTGGGAGCGTCGCCATGGTGGCCAGCAACGTGGTTTCGAAGGTACCGCGCAGTGATTCGGACATGGGATAACATTGTAGAACAAATCGAGCGCTGTCAATGGGGGGATGAAGGGGGAACCCGAACCCCAAACACAAACCCAGCACCCGCAACTGATCCGTTACGAGTGCTGGGTTTGTGTTTTGCGTCGACGGTCAACTGCTCAGAACTTCACGATATCCAGATACGCATTCCGGAACGTCTCGACCTGCGGCAGCGTCGCATCTTCGAGACTTGGCGCGTAGCCCACGAAGACATCCTGGCTGGCGATACGCTTGACCGGCGCATCGAGCCACGCGAAGCATTCGTCGGCAATGCTGGCGGCGATTTCGGCGCCGTAGCCCCACGAGAGTGAGTCTTCGGTGGCCATGATGACGCGGCCGGTCTTCTTCACCGACGCGTACACCGTTTCCTTGTCCCACGGCGCGAGTGTGCGGAGGTCGATGACTTCCACGCTCGGTCCGCCTTCTTCGGCAATCTGATTGGCGGCCACGAGCGCACGCTGCACGGTGGCGCCGTACGTCACGAGCGTGACATCAGTACCGGCACGCAGGATGTTGGCCTTGCCGAACGGAATCATGAAGTTCGGGCCCGGGTACTGCGCCTTGTTGTACGTCTGCCGGTACAGGTGCTTGTGCTCGAGGAAGATGACCGGGTCTTCGCAGCGAATCGCGGTGCGGAGCAGGCCGTTGGCGTCGAGTGCGTTGCTGGGACACACCACGCGCAGGCCAGGGTTGTGCGTAAACAGCGACGCACCCGTCTGCGAGTGGTAAATGGCACCGCGGATGTAGCCGCCGTACGTCGTGCGAATGACCACGGGCGAGCTGAACGCGTTGTTGGAGCGCCAGCGCATCGTGGCCAGTTCATCGCGGATCTGCATGAACGCGGGCCAGATATAGTCGAAGAACTGAATTTCGACGACGGGCTTGAAGCCGCGGTGCGCGAGGCCAATGGCGCGTCCCACGATGTTGGCTTCGGCGAGCGGCGAGTTGTACACGCGTGCGCTGCCGAACTTGGTCTGCAGGCCGTGCGTCACCTTGAACACACCGCCCTTGCCCTTGACCTTGCCGAGGTACTGCTCGCGCGAGACATCGGCGACGTCTTCGCCGAAGACGAGAATGCGTTCGTCGCGCGCCATTTCGTCGCGCATGCAGGCGTTGAGCAGATCCACCATGGTGGTGGGGCCGCCCTCGTACTGCGGATCGTCTTCGGTGTCGAAGCGCTCGGACGTCGGGTCGACGTCGGGCGAGTACACCCCGAACGGCACCGACTCCGGCGCCGGCATGGGCTGCGCGAGCGCGTCGTCGGTGGCGGCGAGGATTTCCGCGTCGACCGCATCACGGAGCGCCTGGAGTTCGTCGGCCGTGGCATGGCCCTGCGCTTCGAGCCAGGCCGGGAACGTCGTGAGCGGGTCACGCGCGGCGTCGGCGTCGCGCTCCTCGGGCGGACGATAGAACACTTCGTCGTCGGAGAGCGAGTGCGAGTACGGGCGAATGACCTTCGCATGCACGAGCGCGGGGCCCTTGCGTTCACGGGCGTACTGCACCGCGCGCTGCATGACGTCGTACGAGGCGAGCAGGTCGCAGCCGTCGACTTCCTGGATGTAGAGGCCGGGGAACGACGAGACGAGCTTGGAGATCGAGCCGCCGGCGGTGTTGACTTCGACGGGGACGGAGATGGCGTAGCCATTGTCCTCGACGATGTACACGATGGGCAGCTTGAGATTGGTGGCGCTATTGATCGACTCCCAGAATTCGCCTTCGCTGGTCGTGCCGTCGCCGGTCGTGACGAGGGTGACATCGTCGCCCTTGAACTGGTCGTCGGCGAGATCGATCTGCTGCGCGCGCAGCGTCGCTTCAGCGCTGCCGACGGCCTGCAGGAACTGCGTGCCGGTGGGCGAGGAGACCGTCGTGATGTTGAGCGCCTTGTGTCCCCAGTGCGACGGCATCTGGCGTCCACCCGAATTGGGGTCGACGGCGGCACCGACGGCGCTGTACAGCATTTCAGCAGGCGTCATGCCCAGCTGCAGGCAGAGCGCACGATCGCGGTAGTAGAGATAGAACCAGTCGTAGGTCGGGCGCAGCGCCATGCCAGCGGCGACGCCGATGGCTTCGTGACCGGCGCCGGAGATCTGGAAGAAGATCCGGTTCTGTCGCTTCAGCTGAATTTCTTTATCATCGAGCTTCCGCGACGTGTACATCACGCGATACGCGTGGATGAGCTGGTCGCGGGTGAGCGCCGCCGCCGAAGCGGGGGCCTCTGCCGGCTCGCTGGCCTCGCTCTTACGGGCGCGGCTCGGACGGGTCGAAGTAGCCATCGGGAGGACTCGGGGAAAAGCTTGGGGGTCGAGCAACCTGCGAAAAATAGTGGACGAATGCCCCCGGTGGTGCGTCGGGCGCGGAATTCGCTGGTAACACTGCGGGATCCAGTTCCGCTTGCCGGACATTGGTCCAGACAGCAGGTTGGCAGAGTAGTCCGAACTCCCCAGTCACGATATGCACGCACCTACCGCACCCATGAAGCCGTCCTCCGGCCATTGCATCTTCTGCGACCTGATCCGCGGCGCCGCGGAAGTGTCGATCTGCTACGAAGACGCCACCGCCATCGCGTTCCTCGATATTCAACCTGTCAACCCCGGCCACGTGCTGGTCGTCCCTCGCGAGCACTACGAAGTGCTGCAGGACATTCCGGGTGCGGTGGGGGCTCACCTGTACCAGGTGGCGACGAAGCTCATTCCGGTGGTGCAGACGGCGTCGGGCGCGTCCGACATGAACATCGTCGTGAACTCCGGCGCGGCGGCCGGCCAGAACGTGATGCACTATCACATTCACCTCATTCCGCGCCGCGAGGGTGACGGATTCGACGTGCCGCTGCCGTTCCCGGGCTCGACGATGCCCAACCGCCAGCAGCTCGACGCGATGGCGGCGCGCATCGGGAGCATGCTGCGTGATCCGCTCAGCAGCGACGGGATGAAGCAGGGCTGAGCCGGTCGAGTGCCACGATTGCGTGACGAAGCGCCGTGGGACTATTGACGGGAGCAACAACGTGATCGTATAGTCGCGCATCGTGATCGGGTGTGCGAGCAAGTCTCCTGGCGCACCACATCACGGGCAGGTTTCCGATGGTTGGCGTGTCCACTTGGTGCTCCAGGAGGATGATGCGTTCCACTCGCGGTAGCTCCCATGCGCGCGGCTGTGCTGCGCTCCACCGGTCGCCGTCGTTGCGGCCGGATGTCGACGCCCCCTTTCGCCCCGACGCGAGGCTTATTGCCTCCGCCGGGGCGTCGTTGTTACGGAGGGGCTGACGCATGCCGAGACGTCCGGCGCTCAAGGTGAGTCGCGGTAGCGACCGTTCATCGTCGCGTGGTGGCAGACCGTCGCGCAGTGCGGCGGTGCGCACCCGCGGGAGTACACGGACCAACGCGCGTGGCGCGCCGCGTGCTGCGGTCGTGCACGTGGCGATGAAACATGCGTTGCGCAAAGGGGCGCTGCGCGATTGCAGTCAGCGCTGCGTGTACTGTGCGACGCATCTCGATCAGCGCACGGCGACGTTGGATCATGTAGTGCCGCTCGCGCGCGGCGGTGCGCACGATCCGGGCAACCTGGTGGTGGCGTGTGCGCCGTGTAACCGGCTCAAGAGTGATCTGCTGCCGTTCGAGTTCTTCGCGCGGCACCCGTGGGCGGGGGCGAACTTCATTCGCTATGCGCGGAATGTGACGCGGGCGATCAAGCGGGGGGCGAGGCGGGCGGTCTCGCTCGCCTTTGCTTCGGAGTCTTTGGCCGCTTAGGGTCGTGGTCGTGGTCGTGGGTGTGGTCTTGGTACTGCTACAACGGTCGGGGTACTGCTACTACAGTCGGGGTACTGCCACGACGGTCGGGGTCTACCTACGGTCGGGGTTTCGGTCGGGTCTGGCGCTACGCTTCGCTGGCGCGTTGGGGTCGGGGTCGGGGTCGGGGTCGGTTCACGTTTTCGGGAGTGTTTGGTGCGTTGGTCGCCTGGTAACCGTAGTAGCAATCTTGAGGACCGTCGTGGGGCCTCTGGTGGTGGTGGTCGTGGTGGCGGCGGCATGAAGTTGGGGGTGGGGGGCATGCTCGTGCTCCTGGTGCTCAGCTATGTGTTCAAGGTCGATTTGATCACGCCTATCACTGGCGGTGGCGGGTTGAGTGGGCCGGCGCCTTCGGCGCAGCAGGCGCCGCTCAATGATCCGCAGGAAGAGCGGATGGTGCAGTTCGTGTCGGTGGTACTCGACAGCGCGCAGGCGACCTGGGCGCGTACCATGTCGGACTACCGTCCGGCGCGGCTGGTTCTGTTTCGCGACGCGACGCCCACGGCGTGTGGCACGGGGCAGTCGGCGACGGGGCCGTTCTATTGCCCCGGCGACGAAAAGGTCTACATCGATCTCGCGTTCTTCGATCAGCTCGACCGGCAGTTCGGCGCGCCGGGAGATTTTGCGCAGGCGTATGTGCTCGCGCACGAAATCGGGCACCACGTGCAGAACGTGCTCGGCACCGAGCAGCAGGTGCGGCGACTGCAGGGGCAGAACCCTGGCGCAAAGAACCAGCTGTCGGTCGCGATGGAACTGCAGGCCGACTGCTACGCCGGCGTGTGGGCGCACGACGCGGCGCGGGCGAACATGCTGGAGCCGGGCGATATCGACGAAGGGCTTGGCGCTGCGGCCGCGGTGGGCGACGACCGGCTGCAGCAGATGTCGGGTGGACGGGTGCACCCGGAGTCGTTCACGCACGGATCCTCGGCGGAGCGGCGGAAGTGGTTTCGGGCGGGCTACGACAGCGGAGATGCGAGGAAGTGTGACACGTTTGCGGTGCGCTGACTCCCTGTGAACTGCGGTGGTCTGGGCTCGGGGGTCTGGGTCTGGGTCGCGGTACAGCCACGACAGTCGGGGCACAGCTACCACAGTCGGGGCACTGCCACTACAGTCGGGGTCTACACGCAGTCGGAGTCCCGGTCGGGTCTTTCGCTTTGCTACGCTCGCTGTCGGGGTCGGAGTCGGGGATAAAATGTCGGGGCTGCCCCGACTCTGGCCACGACCCCGACAGTTGCCCCCCGACCCCGACAGCGAGCGCAGCAAAGCGAAAGACCCGACCGGGACCCCGACTGTTTGTAGACCCCGACTGTAGTGGCTGTACCCTGACTGTTGTGGCAGTGCCCCGACTGTGGTAGCTGTACCCCGACTCCGACCAAGACCCCGACCATGACCCAAGTGCGGCGAAAGGGCGTACTGAACGACGCCTCGCACGATGATGTCCGCCGCGACGCGTGGCCCGTCGCGCTGCTCCCCTTCGGCGCCACCGAACCTCACAACACCCATCTCCCGTACGGCACCGACACGATCCTCGGCAGCGAAGTCGCCGCGCGCGTCGCCGCGCAGTGCATCGCGGCCGGCACCAATGTGATGGCGCTCCCCGTCGTCCCATTCGGTGTCAACACCACGCAGCTCGACTTGCCGTTCACCATCAACGTCATGCCGAGCACGCAGCTCGCGTTGCTGCGTGATGTGATAAGGAGCCTCGAGCCGCATGGCGTGCGCGGGCTGGTGTTGCTCAACGCGCACGGCGGCAATGAACTGCGTGCGCTGGTGCGCGAACTGCAGCCATCGACGCCCATCATGCTCGCCATCGTGAACTGGTGGCAGGCGGCCGATCACTCCACGTTCGAACAGGCGGGCGATCACGCCGGTGAACTGGAAACGGCGGCGATCATGCACGTCGCGCCGCATCTCGTTGCGCCAGATCGAAACACCTGGGGAGACGGACGCAGCAATCCGAGCACGCTCGAAGGCGTGCGCCGCGGCGTCGCATGGATGCCGCGACGGTGGACGCAGGCGACCGTCGACACCGGTGTCGGTGATCCGCGCGCGGCAACGGCGGAGAACGGTGCGGTGTTCGTCGCGCAGGCGGTGGAGCGGATTGCGGCCTTCTGCTGTGAGCTCGCGGTTGCGGATCCATCGCGCTTGTGGGCGCCTGCTCCCTGACTGGTCCTGGTCGAGGTCGGGGGTGCGGTCTTGGCACAGCCACTACAGTCGGGGCACAGCTACCACAGTCGGGGTACTGCCACGACAGTCGGGGTCTACCAACGGTCGGAGTCCTGGCCGGGTCGGGCGCGGCGCTTCGCTGGCGCGTCGGGGTCGGGGAAAATCTGTCGGGGCGGCCCCGACCCAGACCGCGACCCCGACAGTTGAACCCCGACCCCGACAGCGAGCGCAGCG
>JAIXTI010000240.1 GCA_027484025.1 bacterium | reverse complement strand
GCTACTCAACGGTCACGCCGATCTCTCGGCGGAAATGGCGTTGCGTCTCGAGCAGGTGTTCGGACTGCAGATGCGCACGATGCTGGCGATGCAGTCGGCGCACGACGAGGCCAAGGTGCGGCGCGAGCAGTCGAGACTCCGCCTGAAGCCATTTCGGCGGACTGTGGCGGCCTGATCCGGGCCAACCATCGAACCTTAGAAAAGCCACGCGGGGCCGGTCTTTCGACCGGCCCCGCTTCCGTTTCATCGCCAATCGGCGTGATCCGAATCCACTACGGAGTGCGATCCGGGGGCCCGCCAATCGGCGTGAGCCCCCACACAACACTGTGGCGGCGCAGGTGATTTGGAGGAAGGGAGCACGCTATTTGAAGCGCCAGAACAAAGCGACCGCTTCGCCAATCCTCCTAAAGCCCTAGCGGATACTGAAGGCGCGGGAAGCGAAACCGGCTCCTTTCATTCCTCGACGCGAGCATGAGAAAGGCACCTACCATCTCAACGGTCTCAAGAGGGACGCCGGTGTTGGCCGCAAGAATTCGTCGAGACGGACGGCCTTCCGTCAAGAGACGAGAGTCGCCGACGGCTCCACCGAGCGTTCGCACGGCATACTGCGTAAGCCTTTCGCCAAGCTCACGGGTCGGTTGCTCCTGGACGAGACGAAGAGCGCGAATGACGTTCCCTATCGGATTGGGATTGGGCTCCAAATTGATCTCTAGCACACCGCTCAGGAGATCCGCCAGGTACTCGTCGGCATCCACCACGCCCGGGCGAAAGTAAAGAATTCCTGTATCGACCCCGTAAACAACTGCATCCCACGTAAAGAACGTTGTCGAAGGGAGATCTTCAAATCCTCGCTCAGGCTTGACGTACCCGTGCTTGAACGCCCACGTCGACGACAGTGACCAGACATCGAATCGCCACTTGTCGATCCGCACTCTGAAACCACCATGCCGGTTTCTCCGCGCCTCCAACGAGCCCAGAACGCGAGCGAGCCCGTTCTCGTCCTCCGTATTTACCACCAGATCAAGGTCCGACCGAAAACGATTCGGACGCATTAGAGCCAAGTCGCGCACTGCGCCACCGAACAAGGCGAGCTTGCCTTCAGTTCTCAGGGAAGAGAACAGCTGCGTTGCGGCACGACTACTGGAACGCACCCTCTGCAAGAGTGCGTCTATTCGCTCGACCAATTCGGCGCTATTCCTTGCCGGATTAAGAGGTGGCACGAGCAGAATACCAGTTATGAGAGATGACGCGAGTTGTGGAGGCCTAACTCCGAAATGACCGAGGGGGCGGTCGGTGCTTCACTATCCCCAACCCTCGCCGGAGTCTCCTGAGAAGGGTGTAAAGATAGTGCTCGGCCGCCATTTCCGACCACCCCATCCCCATCTGCCTCCTGCCAGAGGATATCCCTCTCGCGGCTATACATGTGCCCGCAGAAGTCCGTGGAGCTTGAGCTCCCCATGAAGGGACATCGCGAATCGATCTGTCATGCCGGAAATCATGTCGGTCAGCAATTGACACTCGCGATATCGCAGAGGGAGAGACTGCCCAACCGAAACCGGAGCTTCAAAGGCGCGTCGATAGTTCTCAGAGATGCGGGAATACACGTACGTCGATTCCGCTGTTCGCCTGTCGCCACCTGGCTTGGACGGATCAACACGGTCGGTAATCGCTGCCCAGAACGTGTTCATGAGATCGTGAATTACGGCAGTCCCTTTGGCTTCGAGACGCAGCACCTCACGATTCTTGTATGCTACCGCCTTATCGAAGCGCTTCAACCTCGCAGTGACGAGCGAAGCACTGCTACTCGACATCAAGTCGCCCTTGAACTGCCCATTCATAAGGTCGTCATAATTCGCGATAAATGCATCGGCGACCGCCTGCACCATTACGGATATGACGAACGCGCGAAACATCTGCATCGATACGTCGTTGAGCTCTCCCGGTGACAAGTCGCGACCAGCCGGCGATCTACGGAGCCTATTTCGGATGCCCGCGCCCTCCTTGATAACTGCATCAAGTGTCTTGCGCTTCGCAGCATTGGTAAGGTCACTGGCATCCTTCTTGTCCCGCTGCCTAAGCCACTCGATCAAGTCCGGGAATGACGCGAGCCCCTTCTTGAGGGCATCCTCGGCGTCGATGACTGAGTAGGCGATATCGTCACAGGCTTCCATCACGTAGGTAAATGGATGACGAACATTCACTGCGAGTCCGGTCTTCCGCCTTACCTCGCTGATTATCGGAACCTCGGACTGGAAATACCCGTGTTTTCTCGCACCGGCGTAGTCCGCGTCTTTGCCAGCAACCTGATCAGAGGGGACCGTGTACTTCAATAGGGCGCCAAGCGTTCCGTAGGTGAGGTTTAGTCCTCGATCATCGTTCACGATCTGCAGGCGTGAGACTAGCCTGAAAGTCTGCGCATTTCCCTCAAATCGAAGAAAATCCTCCGCCATGGCTTCCGTCAGGATTTCACCGCCCGTACTTCCCACCTCAAGCGTTTTTGCTTTGTGGGTCTTGAACCACTGCTGAATAGCGACCTCGCCCTGATGTCCGAACGGTGGATTGCCAAGATCATGCACTAGCGAGATCGCGTAAAGCATCGCCGGGAGGTTTCGCTCCGGCAGAAGGCGGCTTTCGATCTTTCCTTTCAGCCTCTCGAAGGCGAGAAAAACCCCAATACTTCTCGCAAGCGATGCAACTTCGTGCGAGTGTGTCAGTCGATTTCGTACACTATCGTGCTGCTCAAGAGGAAACACCTGAGTCTTGTCATCTAGCCGACGGAGCGGTGTTGAGAAGAGAATGCGATCACCATCGCGCTCGATCTCTGTCCGGACGGACGACGGCTTCCTCGCTTGTGTTACCTTCTTGCCAGTTGATGGCCGCCTCTCATGGTTTAGGAGCTTGCGCCAGCTAAGGAGCGTTCGTGAAGAATTCATGTTTGAAGCCCTCCATTTCTAAGTGTTGTCGGCAACTAATTCGCTGCCAGCAGCCTTAACTCTGGCGAGATACCTCGAGCAAGGCCTCGAAAGCTTCTCTCGAAGAGTGAGACAAGCGGTTCACGAAAGAGCCATCGAGACGCAAGCCTTTGGCTACCAATCGAGCGGGTGGCTGGCCACCGTTTCGATGAAATCAACCGCAGCCTGAACATGCGCCTTTCGTGTCATCGGATTCATTCGAGTCGAAGCCGCTCGACGTATGAGCTCCGAGTGAGCAACGGATAGAACTTCCAGAACAATGGCCGAAAAATGACGGTGCCAGTCTGGCACCGCGATGACCGCCGACTGATAGACGCTGCTGTAGATGCCTCTATTCGGATCGGGGCTGGACTCTCGAATACCGACGTCGGGGTCACTTCGCAACGCAATCGGAATCGTCGGCGACAGGACGAGCAACCGAACACCCTCCGGCTCAACGGTCATTACCTCGATCATCCCGACGTTCAGCCGGAGAAAGCCGTCTCGAACAGACAGCCCCCATCGTCCCGCAGCGCATCTTTCGGCCAGCTCTATCGAAGCTCGTAGTCTCTTTGCTGCGATGAGCCCGGCGATACCGGATGGCAGACACGCTCTCACGCGCTGCTCGATCTCAGTGATTGCTCGAGCCGGCAGAGAAGATCGAGAGCGCGCGATCTTCTCTGGCTCGCTCCGTTGAGGCGTCGGCTTGTTCGGCTGTCGCGAGATGGACATCACCGTCATTGTCGGCACCACCCTCGTCTCGTTGGGCGCCTCGGCCTTCAACACCCGATCAGCGAGCGCCAAGCAGTGCGACCTCTTGTTGAGGTTCTTTCCGCGCTGCATCAAGCCTAGATGAAGACGCCGCATTTCCCTGATGAATTCCGCGTTCTCAAGTATGGCATTGAACACAGAGTCACCTATGACTACGAGACCCACCTGGTCAGGGCCGGCAGCCTTCAGGCGAGAGTAGAAGAATCGGCACGTTTTACCAACTTCTGCCAAACGTACCGTCCCAAGCTGACCGCGCCCATCGCGGAACTGCGCACCCAATGTCTTCTCTGCGAGAACCTGCGGGATCCACAAGCAGTACGTGCGATCTTCTTCCCGCTGGCTGGGATATACGTCCAACGTCGCCTGATGGCCCACGTTGAGCCTGACGAACACTCCGTCCTTCTTCGGGTTGGCGCATGTGATTGACCAGTAGGTCGCCTCGGTCCGCACCGGCGCCGGAATAGTCTGCGCCACAAATCGCCCCATCGCGCACTCGATTGTTCTCGCGTGGATGGTTTCACTGAACGCGTCGAACGCGGCCTGATAGCGGTACCGCAGTGCCTCATCGGCGACACGGTGACCGCTCCAGTCGTTCCAGCTCACATCTCGCAGCCATTGTTCGTGCAGATCGCGCGAGAAGCAGTCGTCGAGTGAGGTGGCCACCCTTAGGACGTCGATCAGCGTCCGGTTCCACAGGGGCTGCCCAGACGCATCGAGCGCTCGGGCAACGTCACGTTCGACGGCATCCAACTCGTTGGCGCGCAGCTTCAGGAAGCCGACAGCGCGAAGGGATGGCCACGTCTTTCGATGCGCGTTGATGCGGCTGTGCACCTCTGTCGACTGACCGACGTAGGCATACCCGTCCCCAGTGTCGAGCACGTAGATGCCAGTCGTCCAGGAGCGTGGGATCCATTGGGATGCCGCTTGCTTCGGCTTGGCTGGCACACCACGGAACTCGCCGAACTGCTCAAGCGCTCGGACCACCTTGCGGGCGTCCAACGCCCCACCGGCTAGCACGTCGTTGATAGGCGAAATAGCCGTTCGCGTTCGCGGCATCGCATGCTCCATTGTTGATCCATTGGCATCGCTTGTGGTGAGCGCCCTTGAGCAGGCAGCGCACCATCGTCCTAAGGTGATTCTACGGCGAGGTACTGATAGTCGCGAGCAACGATGCTAGCCGCGATGCACAGCGGCGTATGCGTTCTTGTGGGTTGGTGCGCCTGACACTATTTTTAGGATGTGCGGCGATTTCCCAGGCTTGACGGGCCGCACACCGGGGGCTTCCCCGTTCATTCCGTCTAAGTCGTAGCGGCGAGCGCCGGCGACCAGTTCCTGGGTCACCGGTGTTTCTGTTTCAGGAGGGGGCATGCCGCTGGCTCACAGAAGTGCGACGTTGTCCGTGTGGGAGGTCATTTCCGCTCGTGGAGTTGTCTTTGGGCAGGGGCGCGGCCGATGAGTGTGTCGCTGTCCCGGTCATTCCCTATTGAGACGGGGGTCGACCTCGACTTCCGCCCGTCCAACTATGTCGCGGACTGGTGCGCCACCGCCGCGGCCGTGCAGAACATCGCGGGAGAGGAGCGGCGTGAACGGGTGCATCAACGCATGGCCGCTGGGGCTCTGCGCGCCCCCATCCCGGAGCGCCTGCTGGCGGATCATTTGCCCGCGCCGCTTCGTGAGCGACTGGTCGCCCTCAATTCCATTCGGAACGTCAGTGGCGAGTACCTCCCGCCATACGAGCCGGGCGAGAATGAGATCGCCCGGATCGTGCTGAGTACCACCCCTCGCCTGGTCTACAGCGTCCGCGCCTGGACGCACATGCTGCCGGGGAAACGCCCGCATTTCGGCAAGACCACTCGCCACACGGGTGAGGACAACAAGCTGTATCGCGTGGTGGGCGAGGGTGGCGTGCGTTTCACCATCCCGTCGCCACGCTCGGTCGGCGTGCTTTCGATGGGAGAGCTGGTGCAACTCATCGACCGCGTACAGGCGCCGCACTTGGATGACCTTCCCGCTCACTTGCCGTTCCCCGAGGCGCTGGTGTGGTGGCGCTCCCGCCACGAGCACGATGCCCGAGTGCTCCAGCGGTTCGTACGCGTCTCGAGCGTGGTGTATCCGGAGCTCGGGGTGTTCTATCGTGAGCGCTTGCGGTGGTGGGTCGCCAGCCGTCTCGCCGGACATTCGGAACAGCTGCAATGTGCCGACTCACTGGACCGCGCCATGGAGCGGGCGTGGCGACGAGCGCGATGACCGCGCCGAGTATGGCATGCGGCGTGCTCGCGCTCCAGCAGCCTCGGTACTTCACGGTGCATCACGCTCGGGTGTTGGGCGGCGAGCACCCGTGTCCAGGGAATGACGCGAATCTGCAGCGCGTGCGACTGGCCACGCTGTTGGAGGCAGGGGCGACCACTTTCATCGACCTGACGGAGCACGGGCGCGAGAACGGCGTGACACCGTACGGCCGCCTGTTGCGCGGCGCGCATCGGCATGGCCTGCCCGCAGCGTACTTCAACGTTCCCATCGCGGACACGTGTCCGCCCCGGTCGTGGGAGGAAGCGGTAGCCATTCTCGACATCTTGGATGCGGCCCTCGCCAACGGGGAAACGGTGTATGTGCACTGCCGAAGCGGCGTGGGGCGAACGGGGACAATTCTCGGGCTGCACCTCGTTCGTCATGGGTACTCACCGGGCGAGGCGCTCCGCGCCCTTCAAGCCGCATGGAAAGTCGATCCGCGCAGCGCGACTTGGCCGCGCTGTCCACAAACGGAAAGCCAACAGCGATGCATTCTGGAGAGCACGCCATGGGTCTGAACCCGGTGTATTTCGCCACGCGCTTTCGCGTGGCCCACCTGCCGCCCACGTGGCCGACGAGGTTCGTGATCGTGACTGCGTACGCGACCACCGGCGAACGGTGGACGGACGCTGAGAACGAACGCGCGAATGTTGCACTTCGCGAACGCCTTGCCGCCATGTCGTTGTGGTATTGGCCGGTCACCGGCTACGATCCCGAGACGGGCCACGCGGAACCGGGGTGGGCCATCGACATGCACCAGTCAGACGGCGTACGCCTCGGCATCGACTTTCGGCAGGATGCGGTCTACGCCGTGACCAATGACGAACTGCGGGTCATCTCCTGTCGCACGGGAGAGACCGGCCAACTCGGCTCCTTCCGAGATCGCCTCGGACAATAGCCGAGAGATCGCAGCGCGCTCGCGGTCTCAAAGCTACCACCCGAGGTGAAGCTACCTGTTGCCTCAGTCAGCATCGAGTCGCGGCCAGTCAAACCAGCGACGCGCGTCGCGGTCCGACTGGTAGAACTCTTCACGGAGCCAATAGAGATCCTGCTCCCAGTGGAAGTTCGCGAGCGCGCGTTCTTCCCGAGAACGCCCGAGCCAGTATTGCTTTGCGATGGCGGTGGCAATCACTTCGAGGCGCCGCCACGAACGCGCATACCCGCAGTGGGCACGCTTCGGCTCCGGCAGGTCGGCCAGCGCGGCATCGGACTCGTAGGCACGCCGGAGCGCCGCGCGGCGCGTAGGGGCATGCTCGCCTTCTGCGCCGACGCGGTACCCCGCGGCCGACAGCAGGCCGGCTCCCCACCCGCCGACGAGGATCGTGGGGTCGTCGCTTGGTACCTCCGGTACAGTCAGCGACGGCCAGTCGAAACCGGGACCGTCGCCATCGCCGCCGTCGAGGAACCGGTAGACCGGATGGTCGCCCCACAGCTCGCGAACCTGGTCTGGCGTGTCATCGAAGGGACTCCGCCGCGTCGTCAACCACGCGAGCATCATCTCCTGCGACACGATGCGCACCTTGAGTCCACGGCGGGCTTCGAGGAGATCGAGGATGAGTGCCTTGGACCAGTTCCGCCGACCGACCAGAAGGGTGGCATGGTACTGATCGGGGAAGTACACATCGCGTCCTTGAGCAAACAGCGCGTCGCGCCACTCCGTCCAGTGGAGCGGCCCATCCCCCATCAACATGATCGTCGACGGGCCGACGTTCTGAGGAACTCGCAGGTGCTCGAGCACCCACCGGAACTGCGGCTCGTTGAGAGGAGTCATCGGTGTGTCGGTGTTGGTGCTGGTAAGCGCAGGACCTTGCAATGCCGGATGTTGCTCACGTCAACGCGCATCGCCGAGCGACGTCGTGAAGCGCTGGTGCGAATGTGAACGCATCGACTAGCATCTCAGAAGCATCATCATTTTCTGCCAGCCTGAACAATAATATCAGGGCGGCATACACACCTTTGCGCATGAGAATCGCGCTCAGAGAGAGCAGTCGTCGAACCCTTGAGGCGGAGGTTGCTGATGCCATTCCCGGTATCACGAGAGACGCTGTACGAGGAGATCTGGAAGGAACCCGCGGTGACCGTTGCCGCCCGGTACGGCGTCACCTCGACCTTCCTCGCGCGGGTGTGCACGGAGATGAACGTCCCTCGCCCTGCTCGTGGGTACTGGGCGAAGCGAGCGGTCAATAAGGCCCCGAAGCGGCCGCCGCTCCCGCCGGCGAATCCCGGGGACGCCGTCGAATGGACGCGCGGGCAGGCCCTCCGTCGTGAACGACGAGCACTGCCGGTCGCCCCTGAACGAAGGCGCCGCACGAAGGGCAAATCGACCATCCCCACGGATGGCCCGCACCCCGTGGTCGCCAACGTCAAGCAGGACTTTCTCAATTCCCGACGCGCCGCGGACAGCGGCCACCTTCGGCCATTTCGTCGCGCCCTGCCGGATCTGTATGTCTCGCCGGAAATACTCGACCGCGCGCTGACCGTCAGCTCGACACTCTACCGCGCACTCGAGGCGCGCGGGTATCCCGTGGCAATTGCCCGAGCTGGCGAGGAGTTGTATCGACCAGCGCTGGAGGAGCGCAAGAACCCGCCCAAGCGCCGCGACGGGTACGACGCGTATCACAGCAAATGGGCGCCCGACCGGCCGACCGTGGCCTTTATTGGCACCGTGGCAATCGGCCTCACCATCTACGAGCAGAGCGAGAACACTGAGGTGCGCTACCTCAACGGCGAGTATGTGCCGGTCGCCAAGCTCGCCCCGCCGAAACGAGGCGGGTATGGCGCCGCATCTTGGACGACGCACAAGGAGCTCGCATCAGGCCGGCTGTGCCTGCGTGCGTCGTCACCATACCACGTGGCCAAGTGGGAGCAGCAGTGGGAGGAAGCGAGTGGACGCACGTTGGTCGATCTGATCCCCACCATCGTGCGCGGGCTCGAGGCGGCGGCCCCGGCCCTCGTGGAGCTCGTGAAAGAGGGGCAGGCCCGGGCGGAGGCAGCGCGTATCGAGTGGGAGCGCAAGCAGGCGATATGGGCGCGAGAAGAGGCGCAGCGTCGTCGCGAACAGCAGATCGTGGAGAGCCGCGAACAGCTGGCCAAGATCATCGAGGTATGGGCCGTCGCGAAGGCGCGTGAGGATTTCTTCGAGGACCTGCAGCGCCGTGCCGGTGCACTTCCGGAGGAGGAGCAGGCCGCAGTTCGTTCGCGTCTGTCGCAAGCCCGCGAGCTATTGGGCGGCACCGACGTGTTGCGGAGATTCGCCTCTTGGCGGGCACCCCATGAATAGGCGGAGTTCCGCACAAAAGGGGACGCAGAACCGAGGTTGGCGGCGGTGCCCCAGCCACTCTCCAGACGGACTCGCAGTAAATTGTGAGTTGGTCAGCACAGTTGATCATTCCCGCCCTACCCCTGTACCGTGCCCCCTCGCGCCAAGCGCCGTTCAGTAACGCCGACCACAGATCAACCGGGCAGCAGCCTCGCCACGCTTACGCAGGATCTCTGGCAGGCCGCTGTCTCCCTTCGCGGCGCCATCGAACCGCCCGACTACAAGCGGTACGTGCTGCCGATCATCTTCCTGCGCTTCCTGTCGCTTCGCTTTGAGAAGCGGCGGAGTGAGCTGCGCCGGCTGATCGCCGAGCCGAAGAGTGAATACTACACTACGAACGCCAAGGCGGCGACGCGCATTCTGGAGGATGCCGACGAATACCGAAGCGCCGGCGCGTTCATCGTGCCAGAGCGAGCCAGCTGGGACTTTCTCGTCGCGAATGCGCGGAGCCCGGAGATCAAGCGTATCGTCGACGACGCGCTCGAACTCCTCGAG
>JAIXTI010000090.1 GCA_027484025.1 bacterium | reverse complement strand
GGCGCACGGGAAATCGAAGCGCGCCGTCCGTCGAACGATCTCCGTCGGCAAACAACAGGGTGCGATGGGTGGCGAGCGCCGTTCGGTAAAAATCAGCGTGGACTCTTCGCGCCGCCGCCACGCGCTTCTCCTGTTCCAGCGCCGCGGCGAGCAGGCGCACAGACGGCGCGCTCATCGACCTGACAGGTTGTGGGTCGTGATACACGGTCTGCCCCACACCAAGCGCAGGCACCGCGGCGGGAATCGCATAGAGCCACGGAGCGGAGAGCACTTCTGATGCAGCCGTAACGAGTAGGCTCTTCCAGGCACTGCCAGCCGAAACGGGCGGCAGTGGATCGGCACCGCGCGCGGAGGCGTCCATGAGCAGCGCGCCCCCCCCGCCGGCGTTCACCCCTTTCCCTCGCCCGAAACTCAATACGGCGAAAGGCGCGACGTTCGGTTCTCGCGCGCGCTGTTGCAGTCCCCAAGCGCTCTGCGCGGCATCTTCGATTAATGTGGCACCGAACTCCGTGGCCATGGCTGCGAACGGGGGCATGTTCACGAGACGGCCGTAGAGGTGCACCACGACCAGGTGGGTGGCTCCCTGCTGCAGGCAACGGCGCACTGATGCGGCCACGGGCTCGAGCGTGTCCGCGTCCACGTCGTAGAGCATGATCCTGAAGCCCGCTCCGATCGCCGCAGTGGCGACGTCCGGACAGGCATAGCCCGGAAGTGCCACGACGTTGGATTGCGGCGTCCCGCTCGTGCTCATCCGCAGCGCCAGCGTCAATGCGGAGGTCCCACTGTCGGTCAGCAGCGCACGCCGATCGTGATACCGCTCCTCCAGCATCTCCGTGGCACGACGTACGCCCCGTTCCCCCTTTCCCGATGCCGCCGTCCAGGCAGCGTCGGCGATGGCCGACCACGGCACTGCGCTATAAACGGGTGGAAATCGCAGGAGAGTAGACACAGGGGGGCTGGATGATTCGATTGCTGATGGGCGATTGCCGACGGTTGCGCCTCCTCCACGTTATACGTCTCCCTTACAGTCAGCTACCCAATTCCGGAGCGATTCTGGTTGCCTCCGGCGAACTTCAGCCAAACCCCGGTGCCCATCGTTCTTCTCACTGATCCAGAACAGCGCGCAGCACTTGCTGCAGCCCGTGCGCTGGGGAAACGTGGGTGGGAGGTACACACCATTGGACCGGGGCGGGGGCTGGCCGGCGTTTCGCGATTCGTACGCGGGCACCACACGATTGGATCGCTGAAGGCGACTCCCCCGAGTGAACTCCTCGTCGCGTTCGAAGACGTCATTCGCCGCATCCGTGCTGATGTCGTCATCCCGGTTACCGATATGGCGTCCGGGTTGCTCATCGGGCACGATGCACGGCTTGGCGCTCGCGTTGCCGGCCCATCGGCCGACGCGTACCACCGCGCGAGCGATAAATCCGGCCTCATTGCCGCCGCGCAGCGCTGCGGTATTCGTACCCCCCGCCAGCGCGTGTTCAACGCGCCTGTCCCCGCACGCGAATGGGAACACACCGCCCCGCTCTTCGCGGAGCCGATGGTCGTGAAGCCCGCACGCTCCGTGGTCGCGCAGCAAGGGAAGGCGCTCAGTCTCTCCGTCCAGTTCGTCGACGCAGGAGCATCGTTGCCGGAGGTGTTGGCAGAGTACCCGCCAGAGGCATATCCGATCATGGTGCAGGAGCGCACCTTCGGCTTCGGCGTGGGCGTGTTTCTGTTACGGGTGAACGGGGAGACAAAGCTCAAGTTCGGACACCGGCGGCTGCGTGAAAAACCGCCGGCGGGTGGCGTCAGCACATATCGGGAAGCCGTGGATCCGCCCCCCGAGCTCATCGCGCAATGCGAGCAACTCCTTGATCTGCTCGACTACGATGGCGCAGCGATGATCGAGTTCAAGCAGGATGCGGTCACTGGCGACTTCGTGCTCATGGAAATCAACGCGCGCTTGTGGGGATCCGTGCAACTGGCCATCGACGCCGGACTCGACTTCCCTACCGCGCTCGCCGAGATGGCGTTGGGTATGCCAGTCTCCGCCGTGACCAACGTTCGCGCTGGAACTCGCACGGTTTGGGAGCTGGGCGAGCTGGACCACGCACTGGCACTGCTACGCAGGTCCCGGCGTGAGCTGAACGTGTCTGAAGGGGTAGCGGTCGGTACGCGCGCAGCCCTTCGGGTACTATTCGATCATCGCGCGGGGGATCGCCCAGAGGTGTTTCGCGTGAGCGATCCACTGCCATTCGCCGCCGAGTTGCTCCGCTGGTTTTTCCGACGCTGAGTTTATGACACTGATGGGGATACGCACGTGGAACTGATCGGCTGGGTTTTGGTCGCAGCCCCTGTAGCACTCGGGGTGTACGCGTTTCTGGTGTACCCGGGCATAGTCTGGCTCTGGTCGCTGACGCGCCCTGCGTATGCGCCGCCGGCCGCGCCGACGGAGTGGCCCGAGATCACGATTCTCATCGTGGCCTACAACGAGGTGCGGCGTCTACGCCGGACGCTCGAACACGCACTTGCCACGGACTATCCGGCCGACAAGTTGAACGTGCTCGTCGTCTCCGACTGTTCGTCGGACGGCACTGACGAACTCGTCACCGGGTACGGGGATGCGCGCGTTCGACTCTTTCGCATGCCGACGCGCAGCGGAAAGCCGGCCGGCGAAAACGCGGCCGGACCGCACCTTCGCGGCGACATCGTCGTCTCGATCGATGCGTCCATCCTCATTCCACGCGATTCGCTAAAACCGCTCGTACAGGCACTGCTCGACCCCCAAGTCGGGCTCGCCTCGGGTCGGGACATCAGCGTGGGCGACGAATCGCGGGAAGGCAACAAGGCGGAGTCCGGATATGTCGGACTCGAAATGACGCTACGCAGTATGGAAACACGCGTGCACAGCATCGTTGGCGCGAGTGGGTGCTTCTACGCGAATCGTCGTCACCTGCAAACGGTGCAACTCCCCCCGGGGCTGGCGCGTGATTTTGCCGCAGCAAGCGTGGCTCGTGCGCACGGCTACCGCGCCGTCTCCGTGGATGCAGCCACCTGTCTGGTGCCGCGCACACCGACGCTGAAGGCGGAGTTGCGCCGGAAGAGCCGAACCATGGGAAGAGGGCTGGCCACGTTGCTCTACCTCCGGGCCATGATGAATCCGTTCCGCTACGGCAGCTATGCCTTCATGATGGCATCGCACAAGCTGGTACGGTGGCTCCTGTTCCCCTCACTGCTCGGCTGGCTCGTAGGCCCACTCCTGCTCGTGCAGCGCGCACCATACACCCTCGTGCTGACGGTGGGTATGATCGTCGGATTGCTCCTCGCTCGTGCCGTGCTCAGCTGGCCGGACGATCGCAAGCTCCCGAAGCTTATCGCGTTCCCCGGCTACATCTTCATCAGCATCGTCGCCGGCTGGAAAGCGTGGATGCAGTTGCTCCGGAACGAAGAGAATGCGATGTGGGAGCCGACCCAGCGACCCGTTGTCGACGTCAGCTAGTTCGCCCAGCGTTTCGCTTCAGAACGTAGTCTCGCTCCACAGGTACAGATTCGACAGCAGCCACAGTTCGTCGCCGTGGTCCCGCTCGCCCTTCATGTGTCGGTTCACGATCGCGCTGACCTCGCGGTGATCGATGAGGCTCGAGGCTGGGTGCTTGTCGTCGAGCAATCGGTCCGCGAGTGGCTTCCATTGGGGTGAGCGCAGCCAGGTGCCGAATGGAACACCAAATCCGGACTTGGGCCCTCTGGTGATCTTTTCGCTCAGATAACGGTCAGCAAGCTGCTTGACCACGCGCTTGTTCTCGAAGGCGCCAAGCTTGTATGACGACGGCACTCTGCTTGCCCATTCGGCAAGCGGGACATCCAGGAAGGGAACGCGACCTTCGAGGCTATGCGCCATGGTCATCCGATCCATCCGGTCGAGGAGCGCCGGGAGGTAGAAGCGTTGATCATAGCGGCTGATCGACGACATGGTATCGCCGGTGACCGATAGACGTTCGGCCTCGGCCACTCGCACGTCGATCACGCTCCGGGCCGAAGCTCCGGTAATGCGCTCAACGGATTCGGGATGCAGAAGCGCCGAATTCATCACGACGGCTTCGTGCAAGGAAAGCTCCATGCTATTGGCAAGCAGCCGCCCCTTTCTCCCGCCGAATCGGGCGAACGCCGACGCGCCCAAACGCTGAAGCACATCCGGCCACCGCTTTGCCAACCCGGTGACACGCGCGATGTGGTGACGTGGATATCCGCCGAACAGTTCGTCGGAACCTTCACCAGTGAGGACCACTGTCACGTGCTTGCGGGCGAACTCGCTGAGGAGCGCAATGAGCACCGAATTCGGATGCCCCAAGGGTTCGTCGTGATGCCAGATGAGCTTGGGCAGCACGCGCAGGAATTCTGCAGGGTCCGCGGTCAGTACTCGGTGGTTGGATCCGATGCGTCGCGCCGTATCCATTGCCAGTGGCGTTTCATCCCACGCCGTGTCGCTGAATCCAACGGAGAATGTCTGGAGCTGCGACGTCATCTGGCGCGCCGAATACAACGACGTCAGTCCTGAATCCACGCCGCCGCTGCAGTACGTGCCCAGGGGCACCTCGCTCATGAGTTGTGAGCGGACCGCCGTCTCGAGATGCTCCTCGAGCTGATCGACAGCCTGTTCGAACGTGAGTGCACCGTCGGGCTGTGGCGTTGGTGGGGACCAGTATTCGCGAATCGAGAGTGATCCCCGCTCCCACACCGCAACGGACGCCGGCGGCAATCTATGAATACCGTCGAAGAAGCTGCGATCCTGGCCAATGCTTCTGAATAGCAGATATTCCTGAACGGCCGCAGTCGTTGTACGCCACGACCTGCCGAGTCCCGCCACGACCGACTTGATTTCCGAGCCGAAAATCAGGGAGTCGTTGTCGATCGAATAGAACAGTGGCTTGATGCCAAAATGGTCACGCGCGAGGACCACTCGCTGTTTGTTCTCGTCATGGATCGCGAACGCGAACATGCCGTTGAGCTTCGTGACGACGTCAGCACCGAGCTCCTCGTACAAGTGCACGATGACTTCGGTGTCGCTCTGCGTGCGGAACTGATGACCGCGAGCGACAAGGTCGCGCCGCAGCTCCGCGTAGTTGTAGATCTCGCCATTGAAGGTGATCCACACCGAGCCATCTTCATTGCTGAGCGGCTGCTGGCCGGTAGACACGTCGATGATGCTCAGGCGAGTGTGCACCAGCCCGACCCCATTGCTTACGCGCTGCCCTGATCCGTCCGGCCCACGATGCGCGAGTGACTCGCGCATTCTGAGCATCGTGCTTTCAGGGATGTTCGCAGTAATGTCGGCCCGTGCTATCCCGCAGATACCGCACATGTCAGTTTCCGAATGAGTCTATCGCTACGGCAGAAGATCGCGTGCGTTCGCAGCGCGCTTTGTACTCCTGCTGCTGGTCGTCGGCTATCGGACCCACGCCAAAGTACCGGCTTTCCGGTCGCCAGAAGTACCAGCCACTTACCGAGGCCGCCGGGTACATGGCGAAGCTCTCCGTAAGACGAATACCGGCGCGATCCGGCACAGAAAGCAGCGAAAAGAGCGTCCCCTTCTCCGCATGATCCGGACACGCCGGATACCCCGGTGCGGGACGGAGCCCCTGATACGTCTCCTTGATCAACTCCTCGTTGCTCAGCGACTCGCTCGGCGCGTAGCCCCAGAACTCCGAGCGCACCCGCTGATGCAAACGCTCGGCGAACGCTTCAGCCAACCGGTCGGCCAACGCCTGCACCAGAATGGCCGAGTAGTCGTCGTGGGCCGCACGGAACTCGGCGGCGAGCTCCTCCACACCGTGGCCGGTCGTCACCGCGAACGCGCCCAGGTAGTCCACAACGCCGCTCTCGGCGGGAGCCACGTAGTCGGCCAGACAATTGTTCGGACGGCCATCCCCCTTCTTGTCGAGCTGCTGCCGCAGCATATGCAGCGTGGTCACCCGCTCGGTGCGTGTTTCGTCGCGCCAGAGCACGATGTCGTCGCCCTCGGCGTTGGCCGGCCAGAAGCCAAAGGCCGCACGCGCCTCGATGCGCCCCTCAGTCACCAGGCGATGCAGCATGCTCTGCGCATCGGCAAAGAGCGTGCGGGCCGTCTCACCAACCACCGGGTCCTGCAGAATGGCCGGGTAATGCCCCGCCAACTCCCACGTCTGAAAGAACGGCGTCCAATCAATGAACGGCACGAGGTCGTCCAGCGGATACGGCGCCAACGTGCGCGCGCCGGTAAACGTGGGCACCGGCACCGCCACCGACAGATCCAGCTTGGCCTTGTTCGCACGGGCTGCCTCGAGCGACACCAGCCGCTCGGCTCCCCCACGCGCCGCACGGGACACCCGAATGTTCTCGTATTCGGCCCGGACATCGGCAATGTATGCATCGCGACGGTCGTCGCTGAGCAGGTTGCTGGTCACACCGACCGCGCGCGATGCATCGAGCACATGCACGACCGGGCCCTTGTATACCGGCTCGATCTTGAGCGCCGTATGCGCCTTGCTGGTCGTGGCACCACCAATGAGCAGCGGAATGGTGAAGCCCTGCCGTTCCATTTCGCTGGCCACGAAGCTCATCTCTTCGAGGCTGGGCGTAATGAGGCCGCTCAGGCCAATCACGTCGGCGTTCACCTCGCGCGCCTTGTCCAGAATGGCGGCGCACGACTGCATCACGCCCATGTCGACAACTTCGTAACCGTTACACTGCAGCACCACACCTACGCTGTTCTTGCCAATGTCGTGCACGTCGCCCTTTACCGTGGCCATGAGCACACGGCCCACCGGCTTGGTGTCGGCGGTCTTGAGTGCCTCAATGAACGGAATGAGGTGCGCCACGGCCTTCTTCATCACGCGCGCGCTCTTCACTACCTGCGGCAAAAACAGTTTGCCCGCACCAAACAAGTCGCCCACCACGTTCATGCCGCGCATGAGCGGCCCTTCGATGACCTCGATGGGGTGGTTCACCGTACCGCGCGCTTCTTCGGTGTCTTCCACCACGAAGGCGTCGATGCCGTGCACCAGGGCGTGCGTAATGCGCTCGTCCACCGGGAGGCGGCGCCACGCCACGTCTTCGACTTCCTTGGCGCGCCCCTTCACCTGGTCGGCGACGTCCATGAGCCGCTCGGTGGCGTCGGGGCGGCGGTTGAGCACCAGATCTTCTACGCGTTCCCGCAGGTCGGCGGGGATGTCTT
>JAIXTI010000063.1 GCA_027484025.1 bacterium | reverse complement strand
GCAGCGCGTCGTCCACGTCGCTCCAAGAGGGCGCGCACGGCGGGTTGATAATCGAGCTGGTTGGTATTCACCCACCGAACGGCGCCTGGCAATACCATCCATTCGGTAGCGGCTTGCTCCGACGATGACCCCAGCAGACGCGCGGTCCGCTGGAGAGAGTCGACGAGCACAAAGGCGAACTGCCGATAGAGGGAGGGCGAGCCTCTGGGGACGTCGCGCCGAGTCCCCGCGTCCCGAAAACTGGCCCACGTCAATGCGGGCATATTGCTTTCGTCGGCGGTGAGATAGATCGACACCGATGAATCGGCGTAGACCAGCCCGCGAGTAAACGGCACGATGGTCACGCGTTCCGCGCGATAGCGCACGAGGGTGCCCTCGAGCGCTATCGACCGCACCGTATCCAACTCCTGACCGACACGCCAACCACCAGAAATCGTGCCCCGTCCCGTGGTCGGCTCCGTTGCGAGAGAGGGCCCGCCAGTCCACGCGAACGTAGTGTCGATATCGAGCGCGCTCGGCGACACGGCGACCGACGTCGCGGATAGCGAGATCATGCGTCCGCCGATCCCGCGGCCATCGAACGGGGTCAGCCGCACCTGTTGCAGTTCGTAGCGACGATCACGCCGCGCACCAACCACGGTAAATGGCTCGGAACGCCCGACGCGTTGCAGACGCGCCAATGAATCGAAGCGCACCGCTTCGGGCATACTGGCCGGCGCATCTGCCGTGACCCGTATCAACGTGCGGTCGAGATACGAAACCGATGATCGCTCCATTCGGCGAAGCTGCACAAACAACTGCGACACGGTGACGACCGCACCGAGCAGCAGTGTTGCGACCACCAGCATGGCAGATCGCAGGCCGCGGGTTCGTCGCAACGGGTAGGTCAACGCGAGTGCCACGACAGTACAAAGCAGCACCGACCGGAGGACGTTTGGCCAGAACCGATTGTAGAAGCCGATGCCCATGGTCGGGTCGCCGCCGGCGATCATCGCCACTGGCAACGTGAGCAGCGTGCAGAACAGAAACCCCATCGAAAGCAGGAGGGCCGTGGCCCACCGACGGGTCACCGCACCGAAGAGTGTGGTGAACAACAGCGGGATGAAGTACGCCGGCACCGCCTGACGTAACGTCGGAACGATCAACGCCCACGGCATGCCTGACACGCGCCAGGCGATGACCGCCACCACCGAGGCTGCAAGCACCACGAGACCGACCATCACCAGTTTTGCGGTCCGCAGCGCCCGCACGTCGATGGGCTTTCCCTTCCCAAAGGCGGTCGGCGACAGTGGCGAGTCCGACTGCACGGCGGTCACGGTCAGACCCAGCGCGACACACCACGTGAGGAGTGGCAGATAGATGCGACTCATGTCTGGCAACCGCCCATAGAGCGGCTGCCCGAACATCACGAGCGGCGTGATCGCCAACAGCACGAGATACGCGATCCACCACGTCGAGGTACGGGCGAGATCGAAGCGCACGAAATGTCGGACCTGCATGGCAAAGGTCATGACTTGCGCTCGCGTTCTGGGGCACGGGTACCGGTGGTCGCGCCGAAGGTGAGATAGAGCTCACGCAGCGACAGCGCACGCCACTGTACGTCGGTACAACGCGACAGTGTGTGCTCGGACTCCTGTTGCGGTGCGCGGCGATCGACGACGGCGGCGATGCGACGTCCGGCGTACTCCACGTGCGTCCACGACGACGGCCACGGCTCCGTCGCCTGCACCGGCGGGAGCGTGGCTTCCACGCGCTGCCATCGCTCCTGCATGGCCTCCAGCGATCCGCTCACGGCAATGCACTGATCGCGCAGAAACGCCACATGATCGACGAGCGATTCTATCTCGCCGATGTCGTGCGTGCACACCAGCGTCGTGCACGTCGCATCAGCGGACGCGTCCAACAGGCCGCCCACCAACGCTTCCTTCACCGCCACATCGAGCCCGGTGAACGGTTCGTCCATGAGCAGCACGCGCGGGCGCGCCGCGAGCGCGCACAGGAGCGACGCCTGCATGCGCTGGCCACGTGACAGGCGCGAGATGCGCTGCGTTTTGTCCAACGCGAATCGTTCCCGCAGTCGCGTGGCCAACGCGCCGTCCCAGGTCGGGTACAGCGGCGCACAGTATGATTCCAATTGCGCCACGGTCATCCAGCCGGGGAGCTCCTGCCCTTCGGCGACATACGCAACCTGCTGCCGCTGCCGCATCGAGAGTTCGTCCACATCGGTACCGAAGAGCGCAACACGTCCTTCCTGCACCGCGTCGATGCCGGCGAGCAAGCGCAGGAGCGTCGTCTTGCCGGCGCCGTTGGCGCCAAGCAAGGCACAGGTGGCGCCGTCGGGCACATCGAGATTCACCTCGTGCAACACGCGCGTGCGTCCATAGCGATGCGACACCCGGGCGGTGGAGATCACGGTCGCGGCGCGCGAGGCGCGAACCGCGGTCGCGTGTGCGCTAGCCGGCACGGGGCCTCCGCGCACGTGGTGATGAGTCCTCGGCGGCAGCGCCCGACAGTTCACGCCAGCGTGTGGCGAGCGCCTCGCGCACGGTGCGTTCATCGACGCCCAATCGCAGCGCTTCCACGACCAACTGCTCGACCTGTGTGGAGAGGAGCGCCGCGCGGTCGGCCGCGGAGGCGTGGCTGCTGCGCGCGACGACGGTGCCAACCCCCGGGAGCACTTCGAGCAGGCCGTTGCGCACGAGCTCCGCCACCACCTTGTGGGCGGTGTTGGGGTTGATGCGCAGCGCCTGACTGAGCTCCCGCACCGACGGGAACGGCGTCCCGGCGGGCAAGAGGCCGGCGACGACGGCCTTGGTCGCGGCATAGACGACCTGGCGATAGGGGGACTCGCCGGGGGTCAGGGAAACGGGGAACGGGAGCATTACTGTACTATGTGTACTAGTACAGTTGACGTCAACCGCTGTTGGTCGGGGTCTCGGTTGCGGGTGGGGGTCTGGGTACAGCCACCACGGTCGGGGTACGGCTACGACAGTCGGGGTACTGCCACGACGGTCGGGGTCTACCGGCGGTCGGGGTCCTGGCCGGGTCGGGCGCGGCGCTTCGCTGGCGCGTCGGGGTCGGGGAAAAACTGTCGGGGCGGCCCCGACCCAGACCGCGACCCCGACAGTTGAACCCCGACCCCGACAGCGAGCGCAGCGAAGCGAAAGACCCGACCGGGACCCCGACCGTTTGGAGACCCCGACCGTCGTGGCAGTACCCCGACTGTGGTAGCTGTGCCCCGACTGTAGTGGCTGTACCAAGACCGCACCCACGACCCCGACACAGACCAACGAGGCCGCACTACCGTCGCAAATCGACCGTCTGCGCGTCCGCGTCCCCGTCCCCAAAGTACAGCGAGTGCCGCTTCTCTCCCGGCATCGCCAGGACCACGACCACGTTCGCCTGATTCGCAAACTGCTCCGCCAGCAACGTATTGCGCACCGACAACGACCCCGGCTGCTTCCCCGCATTGAACTGCAGCAAATACCAATGCACCGTGCCGCCCACGGGATCCTTGTCCGTCCCCGACTGCAGTAACGTCGCTGACAGCGCGCGACCATCGGCCGCCACGCGCACCTTGGCATTGAAGTATGCCGTAAAGAGCGAGTCCGCCGAACGATCCTTCTCGAGCGAAAACGCCGGACGCTTCGCCCACGCGCGCAATCCCTTTTCGAGATCGTCGGTGAACAGCCGCACCTTCCACACCACCGTGCCGTCTTCGACGACGGCACGAGTATGCGTGGTGTGGATGTCGTGCGCCACCGGGGCGGCGCCAAGTACCGCGCCCCCCAGCAGCCACACGAAGAGGCTCTTCACGGCCATCACTTACTGTCCGATCGGGCGCGCGCCCGGCGCCTTCGTGAACGTGTTGTTCGTGCGGTCCACATCGGCGTAGCCACTGTCCGGATCGGCCGTCACCTTTGCGATCTCCTTGTCGGAGAAGAAGCCGTACTCGTGGCTACGTTCGTTGTTGCGCCACACTTCGGCCGGCATGTTCACGCGCTGCTTCGTGCCGTCGGTGAACTCGATTTCGAGGTCGAGCGGCATCACCAGCCCGCCCTTGTTGTCCACCGTGACGCGATGGTAGAACTTGCCGCGCTTGGTGGTGCCGGCAAACGTCTGCGCGTCCTGGCTCTCGACCTTCGTGATCGCCTGGTCGTTGTTGTACGTGCTGTAGAACCAGCCACGCCAGAAGTAGTCGAGACGTTCACCCGCGCCGCTGGCGAGCGTGCGGAAGAAGTCTGCCGGCTGCGGATGCTTGAACATCCACTTCTTCGCGTATTCCCCGAACGCCAAGTCGAACCGCTCGGCGCCCAGCACCTTCTCGCGCAACATCACCAGGCCCGTGGCGGGCTTGCTGTAGCCGTTGTTGCCGAACTGGCGGTGAATGAAATCGGACTCGGTCATGAGCGGCACCTGATTGGTGTCCTTCATGTAGGTCACGATGTTGGGCGACGGACCACGCAGACGCGCTGCCGGCCAGTTCTTGTCGTAGTCGAGCGAGCCGTAGTACTCGAGGAAGCTGTTCACCCCTTCGTCCATCCACGTCCACTTGCGCTCGTCAGTCGCGACAATCATGGGGAACCAGTTGTGTCCCACCTCGTGAATGGTGACCGAGGCCAGCGCATACTCCTGGTTCTTGGAGTACTTGCCATCGGGGCCCGGTCGGCCGCCACAGAAGGCGATCATGGGATACTCCATGCCGCCCACCTGGCCGTTCACGTTGCTCGCCTGCGGATACGGATACTCGAACGCGAGCCGGCCGTACGTGCGCATCGTCTGCGCAATGGCCTTGGTCGATACGTCGCTCCAGAGCGGCATCGCTTCGCGCGGGTACACCGAGTGCAGTTCGATCACGCGGCCTCCCTTGCTGTAGCGGAAACCCGCGGCGTCCCACACGAACGTCTTGCTCGACGCCCAGGCAAAGTCGCGTACGTTTTCGGCAGTGAATCGCCACGTGAGCATGCCGTTGCCCACCGGACGCGACACCGGCTTTTGCACTTCGTCGGGGCGCACGATGAAGACGCTCGTGTCACCCGCCATGGCGGTCACGAGCCGCGCGCGCTGCGCCGCCGTGAGCACGACCTCCGGATTGCGCAGCGTGCCGGTGGAGCGCACGATGTGATCGCGCGGCACCGTGATGCTCACGTCGTAGTTGCCGAAGTTGAGATAGAACTCCCCTTGGCCGAGGAACGGATCGTTCTGCCATCCCGTCACGTCGTCGTACACCGCGGCGCGCGGGAACCACTGGGCTACTTCGTAAATCCAGCCGTCCTTGACGAGCTCGCGCACACCGCGGCTGTTGTTGCCCCCTTCGGGGACGACGAACGCCCAGTCGATCTCCACGATCGCCTTGCCACCCGTGGGGAGCGGCGTGTCGAGATTCACGCGCATCTGCGTGCCATTGATGATGTAGCGCGCCGCCACGGCCGGCTGCCCTACCACTTTCACCTGCGCCACGCGGGTGATGTTGTAGCCGCCCGTCGCGTCTTCATCGGGGAGCAGGAAGCGCCGGGCCTGCGGCGACATGGTCGCGGGCAACGCCGACTTCGTGAGATTCGCGCGGCTGTTCTGCTGCTCGATGTTCTGATCGAGCTGGAACCACAGATAGCCTAGCGGCTGCGGCGAGTTGTTGTGATAGGTGATGCGCTCCGTGCCCTTCACCGTGTGCGTCGCGGTGTCGAGCGTGGTGCGGATCACGTAATCGATACGCTGCTGCCAGTAGCGCGGGCCGGGCGATCCGGAGGCGTCACGGAAGTCGTTGGGCGACGGCCACTCGTCGAGCGCACGGAACGACGACTTGTTGGTCTTGGGATTGGACTCGGTGTTGAGCCACTGCTGGGACTGCACGGTGGCAGGCAGCATCGCCAGCGCGAGCGCGAGAAAACGGACGGGGAATCGCATAGGAAATGTCGAATGACGATCGTGAGTGCTCAGCGCGCGGCAAACAGCCGCTGGCCAAGCAGGAGGAGCGCGAGACCGCCGGTCACGCCCACCTGAAGAAGTACCCACCGACGCCGCGAAAGGATGCGCGGCACCAGCACCACGCCCAACGCCAGTACCACTGCCAGAATGAGCAGCTGTCCAAGCTCGAGCCCCACATTGAACGCAAAGAGCGGCAGCGTGATCCGCTCTTCTTCACCCAGCAACGCGCGCAGATACGTCGAGAAGCCCAAACCATGGATGAGACCGAACGCGGCCGCCATCAGGTAACGTCCGACAGTCACAGGCTCCGCATCGCGGCCGGTCGCACCCGCCCGCCAGCTCAAGGCCGCCGTGGTCACGATGGTGGCGGGAATGAGCGTCTCCACCAGCACTGAAGGCACCGCCACCAGTTGCAGCGTCGCCAGTGCCAGCGTGATGCTGTGTCCCAGCGTGAACGCCGTCACCAGCACCGCCAGCCGCTGCCAATCGCGGCGCCCGTACGGAATGGCGAGCGCCGCGACGAACAACAGATGGTCGTATCCCGCGAGGTCGGCGATGTGATGAAAGCCGAGCTGCAGGTACAGCCAGAACTCGCTCACGTCAACGTGCCGTCAGTAGTCCACCGGACGCAGATACGACTCGCCAATACCACTGTGACTCACCAGCGCCGTAGCGGGTGGACGCCGCTTCCAGTGCGTGCCGTTGAGGCGCTTCGACACTGTGATGAGCTCCGCCTCCTGATAGCCGCGCGCACGCAGCGCCTCGTGCGAGAAGCCGTGCAGCATGCCGTTCAGAATGTCGTCGGCGCGTGCATAGCTGATGCCAAGGTCGCCTTCGTCGGTCTGGCCGGCCACGAGGTCCGCCGTAGGCGCCTTGTCGACGATCACATCGGGCACCCCGAGGTGACGCGCCAGCTGCCACACCTGCGTCTTGTACAGATCACCAATGGGGTTCACCGGCGGGGAATCGTCGGCGTGCCAGGTAAAATAGCCAAGCAGGCGCTCGGTCTTGTTGCCCGTGCCCAACGGCAGCGCGCGATAGCGCGCCGACAAATCGAAGAGCGTGATCATGCGCAACCGCGCCATCACGTTGCCGCGACGCGTGGCGTCGGCATCCGGCTCGTGCATCAGGTAGCCGTCGACCGCCGCCGAGATATCGATCGTGCGCGACTCGATTCCCAACGCGTCGATTACAAGTTGGGCGTGATCCAGCGACGCCGCACTCGACGTGCTGTACGGCATACGTACGCCAATCACATTGTCGCGGCCGAGTGCCTCGACGGCGAGGTACGCCACCACGGCGGAATCGACACCACCGGAAATGCCAATGACCGCCTTGCCGTAGCCTCGCCGCGACAGCTCCTCGCGCAAGAAGCCCGTGAGCCAGTCTTCCGTCATGTCCACATCGATCTGCAGCGGCGGCGGTCCCCCGTTGTCGCGCATGCCGTGGCGAATGACGGGCAACTGTTCCGGCAGCGAACGCACGATGTTGTTCGCCTTTTCGAGCAGCTCCGTGGGCACGGCGAACTCGCCGGTGCTGAATCCGCGTGCGCCTCGCAGCAGGTCGGCGGCCGCCGGCTCTGGGCCATCGTACGACAGCTGAACCGGCGTCCCGTCGGTCACGCGTCGCACGTTGTCGAGCACATGTGGCAACGCCACACGCAGGTCGCTCAGCAGGGGACTGTCGGCGCGCGCGCGCACGAGATCGTCCAGATCGATCGAAACGGAGACGAAGCTCTCGTCCCACACCGGTGCGCGTCCACGAACGTCGCCACCGGGACCCACCAGGTGCGACGTGCCGAAAAAGCGCTTCCCCCCTTCACTGCCTACGAGATTCACGAAGCTCGTGAACACGCCATGCTCTTCCGCGATATCGCGAATGAGCCGTTCCCACCGCGCCGCGCTGTATGGGCCGGCAATGCCGTCTTCACGCGGCCACACCCCGCGGGCCGGCGCGGCCGACGACACGAACAGCACTTGCGCGCCGTCGAGTGCGGCAATGGTACCACTGAGTGAGTGCCACGCATCTTCGCACACGAGTATCGCCGCGCGCCCCCACGGCGTTTCGAAGGCGCGAATGTCGGCACCGCGCTCCACGAAGCGCTCTTCGTCGAAGAGTCCGTAGGTCGGGAGGAAATTCTTGCGGTGTACATGCCGCAGCTTCGGCGGCCCGTCGTCGAGACCGATAGTGACATAGGCCGCACTGTTGTGGAGCGTCTCGCGCCACCGCTCGTAAAAGCCGATGACCACATCGATCGGCACCGGCTCCATCCCCGCCGAGGCGCAGGCGGTGCGGTACGCGTCATCGAGGTCATACGATAGCGACCCGGCGGTACAGGCCACCTCCCGGACGCCACCTTCAACGAAGTACCCCGACAGGGCGGTCTCCGGAAAGTGGACCACCTGGGGGCGCGGCTCGAGCGTGGCGGCCTGGGCACACAGCCGGCCAATGCGAGCGAGATTGCCGGCCGTGTCGCCCTTGCGGGGGGCGAACTGGCACAGCGCGAGTGTCAGCGGACGAATCGGATCACCGGGCATCCCCAAAGATAACGGGTTGATCCCCCGGGGACCGGGGCGCCCCGGCTTGTGTAGAATTCTCCCATGTCCAAGCCGTTCGCTTCGTCGTACAACACGCCCGCCACGTCTCCCGCACGTCTGCCGTCTGCGCTCCCGAAATGGCTGCCCGCTGCCGTCGGTCTCCTGGCGGCCATCCCGGTGCTATCGGCAGATGCACAGGGCTCCCCCTCTCCCACCGGCGAACCCTGGACCATCATCACCCCAGCCCAGGTCAGCCTGGTGCTCGGGCGCGATGGTACGGTCATCGGGGAGCTCGGCCGCGAGCGGCGGCTCAATGTGCCGCTCCGGACCCTCCCCAAGTACGTGGGGCACGCCTTCATCGCCGTGGAAGACAAGCGCTTCTACCAGCACGACGGCGTCGATCTCGTGGGGGTGGCCGGCGCCCTCAAGGACGCCGTCACCAAGGGCAACCTGCGCGGCGCGAGCACCATCACGCAGTTGCTGGTCGGCAACATGCACCCCGACGTCATCGACCGCCGTGACCGATCGGCGGGGCGCAAGCTGCGCGAACAGCAAGCCGCGCGCGAAATGGAGCGGCACTACAGCAAGGAGCAGATCCTCGAGGGGTTCCTCAACCAGATCTCCTTTGGGCGTGGCGCCTACGGCATCGAGATGGCCGCGCGGCAGTTCTTCGGAAAGGGGGCCGCTGAGCTCACGCTCGCCGAAGCCGCGAGTCTCGCAAGTATGCCCAAGAGCCCCGTGCAGTACGATCCGGGGCGCTATCCCGACCGCAATCGCGAACGTCGCAACACGGTGCTCGCGCTCATGGCGGAGCAGGGGTACATCACCGCCGCGCAGGCGACGGCCGCGCAGAAGGAACCGGTGCGCACCATCGCCCGCACGGAAAAGCTGGCCCCGTGGGTCACCGATGTGGTGCGCGTGCAGGCCGAACGTGGCGGTGTCCCCGTGATGAACGGCGGATATCGCATTCAGACGTCGATCGACCCCGCCCTGCAGCGTGCGGCGCAGCAGGCGCTCACGAACGGCATTGCCGAGATCGAAACCCGCCCGGGCTTCCGCGGACAGCGGTGCGCTACCGAGCAGGCCAGTGCCCCGGCGCCCTCCGCAGCCAACGCGCGCAAGCCACGCGTCGACGCCTGTCTCGAAGGCGCCGTGGTGGTCATCGACCCCACCAGCGGCGAAGTGCGCGCCTTGGTGGGCGGCCGCGATTACGCCCGTTCCAGCTTCAATCGTGCCATCGACGGCAATCGTCAGCCAGGCTCGAGCTTCAAGGCGTTCGTGTATGCGCAGGCGTTGTCGCAGGGGCTGACCGCGAGTGCCATGGTGGCCGATACCGCGCTGCGCATTCGCCTCGACAACGGCCAGATCTACTCCCCCGACAACGCCGACAACGACTTCCTCGGCGCGCTCACCGTCCGCGAAGCACTCACGCGCTCGCGCAATCCGGTCGCGGTGCAACTCGCGCTCTCCGTGGGGATGGACAGCGTGACCGCGCTCGCGCGACGGGCCGGATTGCGTGCGCCGATTGCTCCATATCCGTCGAGTGCGCTGGGAGCGAGTGTCGTGCAGCCGCTCGACTTCGTGGCCGCGTATGCCTCGTTCGACAACGGCGGGGTGTCGGTCGATCCGCGGTTCATCATCAAGGTCGAAGACCGCACCGGGCGGACGGTCTTTGCGCCCCAAGGCAGTGCCATGCGCCCGGCCATGGACCCGCGCGTGGCGTTCATCATGCGGGATATGCTGCGCGATGTGGTGGAGCGCGGCACCGCAACGGCGCTGCGCCGCATCGTACCGGCGCGCGTCCCCGTGGCCGGCAAGACCGGCACGACCAACGACAACACCGATGTGTGGTTCGTGGGCATGACGCCCGAGCTCGTGACGGGTGTGTGGCTGGGCTTCGACCGTCCGGCGATGATTGCGCCGGGCGCGGCCGGCGGTACGCTCGCCGCCCCTATTGCCGGGCAGATCATCGCGGCCGCCTACGCATCGCGCTCGGCGGGTGTGTGGACGCCACCACCGGGCGTGGTGTCGGTCGACATCGATCGTTCCACGGGTAAGCCCGCAGACGCCAACACGCCCGCCGATCGCCGCTATGGCGAATGGTTCATCATGGGTACCGAACCCGGTGCGCTCACGTGGACGATGAATCTCTTCCGCGTGGGACCAATCGGCTACTGAGCATGTTGGAGTAGTGCGCGTAGGTAACTCTACGGTGCGTGACTGCGTAGCACACCGGAATGGTGTGTCGGAGTGCGTGCGCCGAAACTAGAGCGCATGACTCCTTCGGACGTGCTTCCCTTCCGTCGCCCCGCAGCGGCGTCGAACAGTGTGGCGCCGCGCACGCATGGTGGCACCGGCATCGTGATGATGAATCTCGGAGGCCCCGCGACGCTCGACGAAGTGGAGCCGTTTCTGCTCCGGCTGTTCGCCGATCGCGAAATCATCCAACTGCCCTTTCAGGACTACCTGGGCAAGTTCATCGCGACGCGCCGCGCGCCCAAGGTGCGCAAGCTGTATGACGCCATTGGTGGTGGCTCCCCGATTCTCAAGTGGACGGAAGCGCAGGGTGAAGCAATGTGCCGACGGTTGGACGAGATGTCCCCCGAGTCGGCGCCGCACAAGTTCTACGTGGCGTTCCGCTACACGCAGCCCTTTGCCGACGATGCGCTGCGTGCCATGAAGGCCGATGGTATTTCACGTGCCATTGCCTTCACGCAGTATCCGCAGTGGTCGTGCTCGACCACCGGCTCGAGCCTCAATGATCTGTGGCGCGCGGCCGCCCGCACGGAGCTCTCCGAGGCCTTCGAGTGGAGCCTCATCGATCGCTGGGGCGAGCATCCCGGGTTCGTGAGCGCCATGGCAAGCGCGGTCGAAGATGGGCTCGAGGAGTATCCGGCTGACGAGCGTGACGAGGTGCTGGTGATGTTCAGCGCACACTCCCTGCCGTTGTCGGTCATCGATCGCGGAGATACCTATCCCGCCGAAGTGTCGGCGACGGTGAGTCGCGTGGTGCAGGCCATCGGCCTGCGCAATCCGCACATGGTGACGTACCAGT
>JAIXTI010000044.1 GCA_027484025.1 bacterium | reverse complement strand
AGGGGAGCGATGAAAGAGACTCTCCCAATGTACGCGGCAGCGGCGAACCTCGTTCGCCGGGCGTGCCGCGCTCCGACAGCCGCGCTTCAGCTACCCCTCAGAAGAAATCCTGCAGCCACGTCTTCACGCGCGCCGCGAACTTGTCGACGCCACCGCCGCTCAGCGACGTGCGACGCGACACCACGCCGCCGAGCGCTGCACGATGCGCTCCGTACAACGCGAGGCCGGTGACCGTCGCGAAGCGCGGGTCGGTCACATTCTCCACCAACCCATCGAGCTTCGCGCCCGGCACGCCGATGCGTACACCGAGCCCGAACACGTCGGCGGCGAGTTCGTTGATACCTTCGAGCGACGCGCCGCCACCCGTGAGCACCACGCCCGCGTTGAGCTTGCCCTGATAGCCGGCCTGCTGCACTTCGCGCACGACCTTGTCGAAGATTTCATCCATGCGCTGATGGATGATGTGCGTCATGAGCTCGCGCGAAATGTGGCGCTCACCGTGCGAACCCGACGCGGGCATGGCAATCACCTGCTCCGGGTCGATGAGCGGCTCGTACGCGCAGCCGTACGCTTCCTTGAGCTGCTCGGCGTCGTGCTGGGTAATGCCCAAGCCCTGCACGAGATCGCTCGTGACGTTGTTGCCGCCGTACGAGATCGTGCCGAGGTGCCGGATCTTGCCTTCGTGAAAAATGGCGAGATCGGTGGTGCCGGCGCCGAGCTCGACGAGGACGACCCCGAGTTCCTTTTCTTCTTCGGTGAGAACCGACAGCGCGCTCGCCAGCGGTTCGAGCACGAGCTCACGCGTCTTGTAGCCGGCGCGTTCGATCGCCTTGCGCAGGTTCATCGCCGGCGAGCTGCCGATCGTGACGAGATACATCTCCGTCTCGAGACGCGTGCCGATCATACCGACAGGATCTCGGATGCCATCGGCCTTGTCGACGCGGTATTCCTGCGGAATGGCGTGCAACAGTTCGCGGTCTTGCGGAATGGCCATCGCGCGCGCGACTTCGTTCACACGGTCCACGTCGGGACGCGTGATTTCGTCGCCGCTGATGGCCACCACGCCCGTGGAGCACATGGCTCGCACGTGTTCGCCCGCGATGCCCACGTACAGCGACTCGGGCTGCACCCCGGCCACGCGACACGCCTCTTCGACCGCCGCCCGGATGGAGCGCGTGGCTTCTTCGATATCGCTCACCACGCCGCGACGCAGTCCCATGGTCCGCGTCGTGCCGACCCCAAGCACCTTGAGCCGCGGCGCGCGCGGAATATCACCGTGCACCATGGCCACGAGGGCGGTGGTGTGGGCGGTGCCGATGTCGAGGGCGGCTACAATGGGTTCGGACGTCATGGCTGTCTAGCGATCACCTGGTTACGGAAGCGCAGGTCGAGCTCCACGGCGCGCAGGCGGTTGCGCGCGAGGTCGGCTTCCACCGGTAATATGTCCTTGAAGCGGGCTACGGTCACCTCGGGGGAGGTGCGAACGAGAAATGCGTCGAGCTTAATCCGGAATTCATTCGGTCCGTTGGCCGGCTTGACCCGGTCGGCGCTCACGACTCGGGCAAAGAGACCGGGTTCGGAGCTCCGGAGCCCTTCCAGCAGGTGCATGAGGGCGCTGTCCGCGCTCGCCGACAACGGAACGTCCATGGGCACTTGCGCCGGATCGATGGGGAGGCCATGGCCGGCGCCATCGACCGGCTCCAACCGCCCGGTCTTGCGACGCACGAGTGCCACCGGCTCCCGTTCCTGCACCCGAACGACCATGGTGCCGGGGAGCTGCCGGTCGACGGTGACCGAGGCCACCAACGGGTGGCTGGCCAGCCGTTGAGCGAGCGGGGGGAGCTCCTGCCACACCGACTGCAGCGTGTCCACCTTGAGCAACGCCAACGCTTCGGCGCGCGGCGTGTAGCGCATGCCTTCGAACACCACGCGACGCACATGAAAGAAGTCGAGGCGTGACAGGGCGCGCGGCCCCCACCACGGACTACCCAAGACGCCGCCAACTGCGATGATGAGCAACAGCACGCGCACCACGCGCCACCAGAGCGGAGACGCACTCTCCGATGCACTGGCCGATGCGGCTGAGCGCCCCCGCTTGGGAGGCGTTTCGCTGTCGGTACCGCTACTCATCGAGGTGGCCACGGCGTAACGGCGGCGCTCAGTGGTGCGACGCCGTCGCGCGCAGCCGGTCGAGCAGCTCGGGACCGGTGCGCGTGATGTCTCCCGCTCCCATGGTGAGCACGACGTCGCCCTCCTGCACCATGCCGTAGGCGGCCGCCGCGGCCTCGGCACGCGGACCGCTCCACCGCAGGACGCCCGTCGACACGCGGTCGCCAATGAGCGCCGACGTCACGCCGGGCTCGGGCTGTTCGCGCGCGCCGTAGATATCGCAAAGCATGAGCACATCGGCGGCGCCCAGGGCGCGGGCAAACTCGGCCTGCAGATCACGCGTCCGCGAATACAGGTGCGGCTGAAACAGCAGCACGAGGCGACGTCCTGGAAACGCGTGACGCGCGGCCGCAATAGTCGCTTCGACTTCGGTGGGGTGGTGCGCGTAATCGTCGACGACCTCGATACCACGGGCGTTGCCGAGGCGCTGAAAGCGCCGTTCGACGCCACGAAAGGCCGCGAGCCCGGGCGCCATGGCCGGCACGGTGGCACCAAGCGCGAGCCCCGCACCAATGGCGGCGAGCGCATTGCGCACGTTGTGCAAACCGGGAACAGCGAGCTGAACGTCGCCAAGCGCTTCGCCGTCGAAGCGCACCATGAAGCGCGCCCCGGTGGCATCGAGTACGAGGGAATCGGCGACGAGCCGCGCGTCAGCTGCATGGGCAGACGGCGTCGTGCCGGGGGCCGTGGCCGAATACGCAATGATCTCGCGACGCGATGCAACACGCAGCGCCATCGCGCCCGCGTCGTCGGCGCACCGCACGAGGGCGCGTGCCGGTGACAGATACATCTCGAACGCGCGCGTGATGTCGTCGAGATCGCGGTAGATGTCGAGGTGATCGGCTTCGACGTTCAGCACCACCGCCACCTCGGGGGAGAGCGCGAGGAACGAGCGGTCGTATTCGTCCGCCTCCACGACGTACGTGGTGCCCCCCAACCGCAGATTGCCGCCCCACAGTCCTACACGCCCGCCCACCACGCCGGTGGGATCGATGCCGGCGCTCGCCAGCGCTTCTGTGGTCATGACCGTCGTGGTGGTCTTGCCATGCGTGCCGGCGATGCCCACGAGCGTGCCTCCACTCACCGCATCGGCGAGCGCTTCGGCACGACGAACCACCGGGATGCCAGCCGCCCGTGCGGCCGCCATTTCGGGATGCGTGGCGGGAATGGCCGACGAGTACACGAGGGCACGAGCCTGCGCCACCATGCCCGCATCGTGCTCGCGCACGGTGATGCCGTAGCGCGCGAGATCGGGGGCACCACCAGGATTGGCGTCGGTTCCCTGAATGGCCACGCCACGGCGCGCCAACAGTTCGGCCAGTGCGCTCATTCCGGCGCCGGCAATGCCGACAAAGTGCACGGGGCGCGTGTCGGTGGCGTCGAGCAACACGGCGCGCGAGCGCGCGTCGAGCGTGGAGGCAGAATCAGAGAGAGACATTGCAGAAATATGGCGATCTGACGGGGTCGTCAGTAGCGCGGAGAAGACGGGAGTACCGTCTCGAGGATGTTGCGTGCGATGGCTTCGGCGGCGCCGGGATGCGCACGGGCGGCGGCCGCCGCTCGCATCCCTTCCAGCCGTGTGCTGTCGCGCTGCAGTGCACGCACCAGTTCGTCGAGCCGGTCGGCCGAGAGCTCGGCCTGTGGCAAATGGATGGCCGCACCGACGGCCGCCGTGGCGCGGGCGTTATGCGTCTGGTGGTCCTGCGCCGCCGTGGGCAACGGCACCAGCACCGTGGGAATCTCCCACGCACACAACTCGGCGATCGACATGGCGCCGGCGCGCGTGATGGCGATGTCGGCCGCCGCATACGCATCAGCGATGGGCGAGAGATACGGTCGCACGCGCACCATGCCGCTCTCGCGGTCGAGGTAGGCGGCTGCCTGTTGTTTCCCCGTGGCCCAGATGACGGCCACGTTGGGCGGCAGGCCGCGCGCGATCCACGCCGAGACGGCTTCGTTGAGTGCGCGCGCTCCCTGACTGCCGCCAAAGGCGAGGACCACGAACGCATCATCGGGAAGGTCCCAAAGCGTTCGCGCGGCAGCGCGAGATGGGCGCGGTGTCGGTGGCGGCTCGATGGGACATCCGAACGGATGGATCGCGGTGTGCGGCCCTGCGGCCAGACGCGAGGCCGCTTCGGGGAAGCCCAGATACAGCGCACGCGCGCCCTTGGCAAACGCGCGGGTGGTGAGCCCCGGATGACTATCGGGCTCGTGCAGCATGGTGGGCACACCATTCGCGCGTCCCCACGCCAGCGCCACACCGGCCGCGTATCCGCCTGTACCGATGACCGCCGCAGGCCGCTGCTCGCGCGCGAGGGCACCGATGGCGCGCCACGCACTCACCGCGCCCACGAGCGTCTTCCAGTTATTCCAGGGCTGCTGGCGGTAGAGCGGATGCAAGTCGAGCAGCGTGAACGGAAAACCCGCGCCCGGCAGCACATCGCGCTCGATACCGCGCCGCGCGCCAATGAAATGCGGCTGCACCGAGGGGTCGAGTCGCACCATGGCTCGGGCAATCGCGAGCCCCGGATACAAGTGCCCGCCGGTGCCGCCGCCGGCGAAGAAGACGCGCACGCTCACGACAACGACGGCGAGACGAGCGGATCGGTGGCCGAGACCCCGTAGACGCGTTCACGCGAGCTGCCGATGTTGACCAGAATGCCGGTCATCGCCAGGGTGAGCACGAGGTTCGAACGCCCGTAGCTCACAAAGGGCAATGTGAGCCCCGTGTTGGGGAGCAGCCCGATGACCACGGCCAAGTGAATGAACGCGGTGAACACCGTCGTGAACGTCAGCCCCACCGCGACCAGGGTGAGAAACGGACTTCGCGCCTCACGGGCAATGCGGAAGCCGAGCCAGCCGTACAGCGCGAAAAGCGCCGTGAGCCCCGCGAGCCCCAAGAAGCCGAACTCTTCGCCGACGATGGAGCCGATGAAGTCGTTGTACGCCAACGGCAGCCAGCCGCGCTGCTGATTGCCCTGCCCGAATCCCACGCCCAGGACGCCGCCCGAACCGACCGCGACCAGCGACTGATACTGCTGGTCGGCCGTAGGACTCTTGCGATTGGAGAGCGCCTGCTCGCCTTCGGAAAAACTGCGGAGCCGTTCGCGCACGTAATTGCTGTCGGCCATTTTCACGCCCATGAGCAGCAGCCCGAGCGTGCCAAAGAGCACGAAGTGCGAGATTTTCGCGCCACCCACGAAGAGCAGCACGGCCATGAGCAAACAGAACATCATGGCCACCGAATAATCGGGCTCGAGAATGGCGAGCACGCACAAACTGCCGATGACGACGGCAAAGGGCATGAGCCCTTTGCGCACCTCCTTCACGCGCGCGCCCTTCTTCACGAGCAGCATGGGCGTCCACACCAGAATGGCGAACTTGGCCAACTCCGATGGCTGAATGGAGCCCCCAAAGAGCGCGCGGCGCGAGCCGTAGATTGCTTCCGTGCCGGGCAACACCACCACGATCATCAGGATCAGGCTCACGATCATGACGGGCCATGCCCATTTCTTCCACATCTCCGCATCGAGCTTGGCCAACACGGCAAACGCAATGGCACCGGCGACGACACCCACCCCCTGACGCACCACGAAATGGTGGCCGGGGCTGCCCGCGTTCACGGCGACGAGCGAACTCGCGCTATACAACACGGCAAGGCCGAAGGTGACCAGGATGGCGGTGACCATGACCACCGCGCGCGCTTCGATCGACATGCGCCACCGTTCACGCGTACCGGCAAGCGTGGCTGCACGCGAGGCGGCCGAGGGCACGGCCTCGGGAGAGACGCTGCTCGCGGCGAAGCTCACGCCAGTTCTCCGGCGAGCCGCGCGAATTCGCGTCCGCGCTCCTCGTAGTTGCGGAACATGTCGTAGCTGGAACAGGCGGGCGACAAGAGAATCGCGTCGCCGGTCTGAGCCAGCGCGCGCGCCCGACGCAAGACGTCTTCGAACGATGTCCCAGCGGGAATGAGTTCGACGGGTACCTTGCCGTCCAACCGCGGCGACAGATCCTGGTGCACGAGCGGTCCCGCCTCACCGAACGCCAGCACCGCACGCGCCGTCCGCAGCAGCTCAGGGGCGAGGGCCGTATACGGCTCGCCCTTGTGTCGACCGCCGAGCAGCACGACGGTTGGGCGTGTCATGCCGGCGATGGCGACCTGCGTGGAGGCGACGTTGGTGGCTTTCGAATCGTTGAGCCACAGAATGCCGTTGCGGTCGCTCACGGGCTCGAGACGATGTGCCAGCGCCGTGAAGCTTCGCAGCGCCTTGGCCAGCGTCGCGCGCGCAGCCGGCGTGCGATGCTCGGCGTCGGCCACCATGACGGCAAGCAGTGCCGCAAGCACGTTGGCCACGTTGTGGTCACCGGCCAGCGCGATGTCATCGCGCGACATGAGTGGCGCGCCCAGCACGTGCAATTCGTTGCGCTCGCGATCGAACCACGCGTCGACGTCGCGCCGAATGGTGGAGAAGTGATACCAGTGTCCCGGCACGCCGCGCACGAGCTCGTGCACGTCGACGTTGTCGGCGGTGGTCACCCAGCGCGAGGGGACGGTGGCGTTGGCAAAGAGCCGCTTCTTGTCGGCGTAATACTCCGGTACGCCAGTGTAGCGATCGAGATGGTCGGGGCTCAGCGTGGTGAGCACCCCGACGTCGGGGAGAATGCCGGGCGTATCGTGGAGCTGAAAGCTCGACATCTCGAGCGCCGCCCAGGCCGGGGGCGCCTCCCGCAAGGCCAGCTCCGAGACCGGCGTGCCGATGTTGCCCACATCGACGGCATCGAGGCCAAGCGCGCGCAGCAAATGCCCCACGAGCGCCGTGGTGGTGGTCTTGCCGTTGGTCCCTGTCGTCGCGATGTAGCGGAGCTGTGGCATGAGGCGCAGCGCCACCTCCACTTCGCTCACGATGGGGACGTTGAGGTCGCGCGCGACGCGCAGCGGCGGAATCTCCGGTGGCACCCCGGGGCTCACCACCACCGCCGCCGCGTGGGCAATACGCTCGAGGTTGTGCAGCCCCACATCGACACTGGCCCCTTCGCGTTCGAGCTCCGCCGCCGCCGCGCGTACCGTGGGCGACGACGAGGCATCGGAGGCATATACGGATACACCCGCTTTGCGCAGCAGGCGCGAGGCGGCCATACCGCTGCGTCCGAGGCCGATGACGGCGAATTCGCCGGTGCGCTCGGCGAGCCGCCGGGCGACGAGGGCCGCGATCTCCTGCGGGGTGTGAGGCGTGGTCATGCCGAGTCCGTTAGCGCAGCTTGAGCGTGCTGAGCGCGAGGAACGCGCACAGGATGCCAATGATCCAGAAGCGGATGACGACCTGGGTTTCCGGCCAGCCCTTCATCTCGAAATGATGATGCAGCGGGGCGCGTAAAAACACGCGGTTTTTCTGTGCATACTCCAGCCCGAACCGGCGACGACGATACTTGAAGACCGTGCGCTGCAGAATAACCGACATCGTTTCGGCGAAGAACACCGCGCCCACGAAGAGCAGCAGGAATTCGCTCTTGAGCAGAATGGCAATCGCCCCCACGGCGCCGCCCAACGCGAGTGAGCCGGTGTCGCCCATGAATACCTGCGCCGGGTGCGCGTTGTACCACAAGAACCCGATGCACGCGCCTACGATGGCTGCACAGAACACCGTGAGTTCACCGGCGCCGCGCAGATAGAAAATGAGCAGGTGAGCGCTCGTGTCCACGCGGCCGATGAGATACGCAAATATTCCCAGCGTAAGGACCGCGATGGCCACCAGCCCCGACGACAATCCGTCGAGTCCGTCGGTGAGGTTAACGGCATTGCTGACGCCCGTGAGGATGAACGTGACCCATGGGATGTACAGCCACGCCGCCCAGGCCACCGCCGGCACCACGAGGATGTACTTGAAGAAGGGCAACGTGGTGCTCGCTCCCGGCAGCGTGGAGATGGGATCGAGCAGCAGGTACGTGCCGAGTCCCAAACCACAGATGATCTGCCCGGCCAGCTTGTAGCGCTCCACGAGCCCTTCGTTCTTGAGCCCCTCGCGCTTCTGCTTGAGCTTGAGATAGTCGTCGAGGAAACCGATGACACCCATCCACGCAGTCACCGCCACCGCGAGCAGCACGTAGCGGTTATCAAGGCGTGCCCAAAGCAACACGGGGATGAACGTCGCCACCAGAATGATGATGCCGCCCATGGTGGGCGTCGTCCCCTTGCCGGCGTGCGAGTCAGGCGTGCCGGCACGCACCACCTGATGCACCGCCATCGCCTGCAACCGCCGGATGATGAGCGGTCCGAAGACGAAGCAGAGCAACAGCGCCGTCACGAACGCCGCGGTGGCGCGGAAGGTGATGTAGTTGAGCAGGTTCAACGCGCGGACGTCGCGCGCGAGCGGTTGCAGCAGGAAGTAGAGCACGCTGTATGGTTACGCGGTGGCCCAGGCGGTGATGGTCGGAACAAGACGTTCGAGGCGCATGCCTCGTGAAGCCTTGAGCAGAATGACGGCGTGTTTGTCGAGACGGGCTTCGAGCAACGGCCAGAGCGCGTCGAGCTCTTCGCTCACCACTACGCGCGCGTCGTGCGGCGCGAGGGCGGTGAGCGCGGCCGCAAAATCGCCAACGCCAACCACAAGGTCGGCCGGCGAATCGAGGGCGGCCTGTGCGACCTCACGGTGCTGCTGATCGGCGTGTACCCCCAGTTCGCGCATGGAGCCCAGAATGGCGACGCGCTGACGCCCCTGCCCCACATCGCTCAGCAACGCGATGGCCGCGCGCATGGAGGCGGGGTTGGCGTTGTAGGCGTCGTTGATGAGGGTAGCCTCGCCGAGCGTTTCCCACACGCCGCGCATACTGGGCACGGGCATGGCGGCCATGCCGGCCGCCGCATCGTCGAGCGGCACTCCGCACGCCTGCGCCGTGGCAATGGCGAGCATGGCGTTCGCGGCCTGATGTGCACCACGCAACGGCAAGGAAAACCGCGTGCCGTTCACGTCGAGCCACGGACGCCCTTCGGCATCGAGCCCCCAGTGCTCGGGGACCACACCGCTGCCCGTGAGGCCCGCGCTGATGATGGCTTGCGCCCGATCACGCGCGAACGGCTCCACTTCGGGGTGCGCCGCCGGCACCACCGCGAGCGTGACGCCGTGGAACACGTCGCACTCCTCGCGCAGCACACCAGCCAAGTCGCCCAAGCCCTCGAGATGCTCTTCACCGATGCTGGTAAGCACCGCGACATCGGGCGCCGTGATGGCACGCAGCGTGGCCACTTCGCCCGGCGTATTGGTCCCCAGCTCGACGATGGCCACTTCGGCGTCGCTGGGAATGGCGAGCAACGTGAGCGGCACGCCAATGAGGTTGTTGAGATTGCCGCTGGTGGCGTGCACCGTGAACGTGCGCCCGAAGGCCGCCTTGAGCAGCTCCTTCGTGCTGGTCTTGCCGTTGGAGCCGGCCACGGCCACGACACTGCGCCCCCACGCCTTGCGCCACGCATGCGCGAGCTGCCCCAGCGCGACGAGCGTGTCGGGCACGACATAGGTTGGCACGCCAATCCCCGCCGCCTTCGTCGCGTCACTGACGACGAACGCCGCCGCGCCCGCATCGCGCGCCTGCGCCAGAAAGTCATGCGCATCGAACCGGTCGCCGCGCAGCGCGACGAACAGATCCCCGCGCGCAATGTGCCGCGTATCGGTGGACACACCGGCGAGCGGGTTCGGCATGCTGGGGCCCGTGCCGAGCGCCTGCGCCACACGCTCGAACGTCCAGTAGGCGTGCGCCATGTCGGGCGACACAGCCGGGATTGCGTTGAACGCGGTGCCGGCCTTGAGCGTGACGCTCATGCGTCCTCCGACGGTGCGTCGTGCGACAACAACTCACGTGACAACTCGGCCACGATCACACTCTCATCGAAAGGATACGATGTCGTGCCACGAATCTGATACGTCTCGTGTCCCTTGCCGGCGAGCACGATGACGTCATGCGGCGCGGCGTGCTGCAATGCGTACGCGATCGCGTCGCGACGGTCGACAATGCGCACATGCTTCCCCTCGGACATTCCAGCCTCGATATCGTCGAGAATACGCTCAGGGTCTTCAGTCCGCGGATTGTCGCTGGTCACGATGATCATGTCGGCCAGTGCTTCGGCAATGCGTCCCATTTCGGGACGCTTGCCGCGGTCACGATCGCCGCCGCAGCCAAAGAGCACGATGAGCCGGCCCGCGCGCTCAGCACTTTCGCGCGTGAACGGACGTACTGCGCACAGCGCGCGATCGAGGGCATCCGGCGTGTGCGCGTAGTCGCGCAACACCGTGGGCGACGTGCGCAACAGCTCCAACCGGCCCGGCACCTGCGGCGAGTTGGAGAGACGCTGCGCGACCTGGGATACGGGCATGCCAAGCGCCAACGCGACAGCCGCAGCGCCGAGCGCGTTGGCGATGTTGAAATCGCCAATGAGCGGGAGTGTCACCGGATGCGCGCCGGTAGCGGTCACCAACAGAAAACGGCTCCCTGAGGCGACGTATTCCACGTCGCGCGCCGCGACATCGGCGCCGGCATCATGGGCGGCAAAGGTGAGGGTGCGCGGCGCGTTGGTCACCCCCTGCCACGCGGGATCGTCGGCGTTGAGCACCGCGACGCCGTCACGCGCCAGCAGCCCGACCAACCGCAGCTTGGCCGCGCGGTACGCTTCCATGGTGCCGTGATAGTCGAGATGATCGCGCGTGAGATTGGTGAACACCGCCGCCGCAAAGGTGAGCCCCTCCACGCGACGCTGATCGAGCGCATGCGACGAGGTCTCCATGGCGACTCGCGTGACGCCCATGTCGACGAGCGCGCGCAGCAACCGCTGCAACTCCACGGGCCCGGGCGTCGTGAGTCCGCTGCCACCAGGAAACGGCGTGCCTTCACTGCCCAGCAGAACTCCGAGCGTGCCAATGGACGCCGCGCGATGCGAGGCATCATCGAGGAGATGCCGTAGCAGTCCCACCGTGGTGGTCTTGCCGTTGGTGCCGGTAACCCCGACCAGCGTGAGCGAGCGCGCGGGCCATCCGTGAAAGGCCGCCGCGGTTACAGCGGCCGCCCGACGTCCGTCGCGCACGTGCAGATACGGAAGCCCCGCGGCTTCGGCGGCGCCCGCGTCTTCCACGATCGCGAGTGCAGCACCCGCCCCGTGCACCTGAGGCAGCCACGCATGTCCGTCCTGCGCCGCGCCCTTCACCGCGAGGAAGGCCGCCCCGCCCCGCACCCGACGGCTGTCGTCGACGAGATCGGTGACCGTCTCGGGGACATCCGGCGAATACCCCACCAGCAGCCCGGCGTCGCGTAGCGCGTCGAGCAGCGTACTCACGGCAACTGGTGTCGGTGCCTTGTCGGCAGACGAGCCGGTATCGATGGTCACGTAAGACTCACTTGGGTGTTTCGAGTTGCACCGTGGAGCCGGCGCGCAGCAAGGCCCCGGCGGCCGGGCGCGTGCGCACGCTGCTGCCTTCCAGGACACTCACCTGAAAACCGGCAGCGTACAGGGTGCGCGCTGCCTGACGCGCCGACAGCCCGTAGACCGACGGCACGGGGCGCATTTCGCCTTCGGTCTTCCGCTTGACGTCGCGGGTGATGGCAAACGGGAGTTCCACCACGATGCGCGACGGCATGGGCAGCGGCTCAGCCTTGGGAGGCTCCGGCGCCTTGAGTGAATCGAAGCGCGCCGCTTCGCGTTCGGCGCGCAGCTGCTGTTCTGGAGTTAGCGGCTTGGGAAGCGGTGCCGGCATGGGACGCGCCAAGCGCGCGAGCTCCGTGCGATCGAGCGACGCGTCGCGCGTGGCGATCGCCGACTGCAATAGATCGTTCACCATGGTGCCGGAGACGAGTCCGCCGTAGTAGGTGCCCACCGGGTCGATGAGGCGCGCCACAATGACGTACTGCGGTTTCTCCACGGGGAACATGCCGGCGAAGCTCGAGTTGTACTTGCCGATTTCGTAGCCACGGCCGTTGTCGCGGACACGACGGGCAGTCCCCGACTTGCCGCCGACATCGAACTGCTGCATGTCGGCGGCTGTCGACGTGCCACTGTCGACCACGCTCTTGAGCATGTCGCGCATGAGCTGCGACACCTCCGCCGTAATGACGCGCCGCACGACCGTGCGCTTGTGTTTGTAGACCAGCACGCCCTCGGCATCGTGCACTTCACGCACGAGCGACGGCTCGAGCAGCTCGCCACCGTTGGCAATGGCCGCGTAGGCGGTGGCGATCTGCAGTGGCGTGGCCGTCATGGCATAGCCGATCGACATCTGCGCATGATCGAGCGAGGAGTACGGCGGCCGCTTCACGTCGCCGCGCGATTCCGATGGATACGACACACCAGTGGGAACGCCGAACCCGAAATCGCGCAGGGCCTCGTACTCTTCACCATCAGAGAGCTGCATGGAGGCCTGCACTGTCCCGATGTTGCTCGAGAAGCGCACGATATCGCGCACCGTCATGCGCTCGGCTTTGTGCGTATCGCTGTACTTCTTGACGCCGTACTTCCACTCGCCGTTGTAGGTATTGAACCACTGATCCGGTTCAATGCGCTTGAGGTCGAGCAGGCGCGCCAGAATGAACGGCTTCATCACCGAGCCGGGCTCGAACGCTTCCGTGAGCCCGTTGCCGGTATACGCCGCCTTGCCATTACGAATGCCCGCAATGGCGAGGACTGCACCGTCGCGCGGATCGAGAATGAGCACGTCGCCACCAGTCGCTCCGGTGCGCTGGCGTGCGTTGGCCAGCGCCTCCTCCGCGATCTCCTGCAACTGCTGATTGATCGTGAGCGTGACGTTGTGGCCGGGCCGCGCGGCGACCGAATTGAGCATCGGCGACTCGAGCCGTCGGCCGCGTCCATCGACGACCACCGAGTCACGCCCTTCCTTGCCGCTCAGGAACTCGTCCAGCTCGCTTTCGAGACCGCTGCGCGCATTACCGGTGGCCGTGGCCACGCCGACAATACCGGCGAGCCCCTGCGGCGTGGAGTTGATGCGCGTGAGCTGCGAGCGCAGCACGATCCCCGGCAGGTTGCGCAGCCGCTCCACATCGGAGGGCGCGAACTTCTGCGGAATCTCCACCCACTTGTACTTCTTGCGGTCAAAGGCGCGCTTCACCCACATATCGGGGACACGCAGATCCTTGAGCGCTTTGCGCAGTACCACGCGTGAATCGACCTTACGCTTCTTGCCGTCGGCGCCTTTGCGTTCGGCCACACGCAGATTGTGCGGCTCCACGATGATCTGGACTTGCTCGCGCGTTTCCACGAGCACCGTGCCGGTGGCATCGAGGATGGCCCCGCGCGGCGGCGTGACCTGTACATCGGCCACATGCTGCGTGGCCGCTTCCTGTGCCCATTTGTCGTGCTCGATCAACTGCACGTGCGCCGACTTGGCCACCACTGCCGCGCCGAAAAGCACGAGCGTGATATGCACGAAGCTGGCCCGCCCTCGGCTCAGTACCGGTGCCGTGCTCTCGGCGTTGTCTTCAGCCGCGCTCATTTAGGCGACACGAGAAACCGGGTTTGCACTTCGGACGGGCGCCCCATTCCCAACCGCTGCTGCGCTTCCTGCACGACCGTGCGTCGGCTGGTGGCACGACGCAAGGCGTTCTCGAGGTACTTCTCCTGCGCCAAGAGACGTCGCTGCTCTTCGCGCAGCGCCCGAATCTCGTTCGCGGTTTTCACGCCCAATGGTCGGCGCCATCCGATGGCCATCGTCACGGCAAAGAACACCAGCAGCCCGAACGCCACGATCGCGCGGCCCTTGAAAGGACCGCGCGTTTTCTTCGCGGGGCTCCGGCGAGTCGTCGCCATCAGCGCGCGAGTCTCCAGGCACGGAGCCGGGCGCTGCGTGCACGCGTATTGCCGTCGACCTCTTCGTCGGTGGCGCTGACGGGTTTGCGCGTCAGCGTTTCTCCCAGCGGCACGCCGCGGCAGGCGCACATCATGAGCCGCGGCGGACAGGTGCAGGCCGTGCTCCAATCGCGGAACGCGTTCTTCACCAGACGGTCTTCGCCGGAGTGATACGAGATGATCGCGAGCACGCCGCCCGGGGTGAGCCGGTCGCGCAAATCGGGGAGCGCCCGTTCGAGCCCGGCCAGTTCATCGTTCACGGCAATGCGCACCGCCTGAAAGATGCGCGCAAAGTCCGGGGCGCCACTGCGGGGGCCGAGCACGGCGCGAATGGCATCGACCAGATCGTCGGCGGTGGCGAACGGACGACGCTCACGACGGCGAATGATTTCGCGCGCCATACGGGCGGCACGCGGCTCGTCGGCGTAGGCCCGGAGCAGCGCCGACAGGTCGACTTCGTCGATCGTGTTGAGCAGCTCGGCGGCGTCGACGTCGGCGTCATTGCCCATGCGCATGTCGAGCGGGGCCCCTTCACGGAAGGTGAAGCCGCGCGAAAGGTCGTCGAACTGATGGGACGACACCCCGAGGTCGAGCAGAATGCCATCGAACTTTTCGATGTCGGCGAGGCCGGCACCACCGACGTCGGCGTAGTTGCCGAGAAGTGCACGGAACTGCCCGGACTTTTCGTAGTCGACGAGCCGTTCGCGCGCGGCCGCGAGAGCCCGCGGATCGCGGTCGACACCGGTGACGCGCATGCCGCGCTCGAGGAAGGCAGCGGAATGTCCGCCGCCCCCGAGCGTGCAATCGAGCACCGTGGTGGCGTTCGCCAGCAGCTCCTCGATTTCGTGCAGGAGCACGGGGACGTGATAGGCGCCGACGCGCGCGACAGGAGGCGTGCGGGTCGGGCTCACGCGCGGATTGGGCTAGCGAACAGGCGCGTCATGGATACGGCAAAGGCGCCTCGACGGGCGCGTACAAGGGCGTCGCAACGGGGCATGATAGCGGCAAGCGGTCGGCAGCGTCAACAGACGCCCAAACGCGCCAAAATGTGCATTACCCGTGCGCGCGCACGGATGTGATTAGCCCGTGCGAGAGTGTGGCGAAACGTCGGTTTTGTGGCTGGTAGAACGCCAACGGGCCCGCCGTCACGAGGACGGCGGGCCCGTTGCGACAACGTGTGGAGCTTACTTGCAGTAGGCCTTGATGATCTGGTCAGCGTACGGATCGAACTGCATGACCTGTCCCATCAGCTGGCGCATCGCGTCCGGCGAGAAAGAGCCGCCGCGGGGCAGAAGAATCTGCGCTTCCACGATCATGTCCTTGGCTTCCTTGGCCGGCGCACAAGCCTTCGTCTCTTGCGCGACCTTCAGCTTGAGACCAGAGAACGACGTGTAGGTTGCGCCGAGCAGGAACTGCGCCTGCGGCTTGAGGTTCGCAGGAACCACCGAGTCGGCGTACTTCAAGACGTCCACTGCCGTGGCGAAGTCTTCCATCGTCTTGCTTCCGGCCGCCTTGCGATAGGCTTCGTTACCAGCCTGGAGGGCAAGCACGCGCAGGTTTGCCGTCGTATCACCACCAGCGATAGCCGCCTTGATGGCCGGCAGCACTTCGTCGGCCTTGCCGAGGTCCTTGAGCAGCGTGATGCGAAGCACCGACGCGCCTTCGACCGGCTGCTTGGCCGCGATCGCCTTGTCGAGCGCTTCGAGCGCCTGCTGGTTCTGACCGGCACTGCGGAGGGTGACGATTTGCTCGTACACCAGCGAGCCGTTGCCCGGGAACTTCGCCATGCCCTTCGACGCCGTCTCGGCCGCCTTCTGGAACTGGCTGTCGGCCGCATAGGCGCGGGCCGTCCGGATGAAGTACGTGGTGTCGGCGAATGACGTGTCGAGCTTCACCAGCTCGTCGCCCTGCGCGAACGCTTCCTTGAAGTCACGCGTCGACAGCAGGATGATCCAGCGGAGGCGCAGCAGCTCCGGGTCGCCCGGGTTGGCCAGCACCGCTTCGTCGATCACGGGCTTGGCCACCTTGGGGTTGGCGAGCGACGCGATGGCTTCGACCACGTCCTTCTGGAGACGCGGGTTCTTCGGGTCCGTGGCCAGCAGACGCGTGAGCGTCACGACGGCCGAGTCGCCCATGTTGGAGTCGCGATAGCTCTGCGCGAGAATCGCGAGCCCCGGACGGCTCTTGGGGTCGATGGCCGTGATTTCCTTGGCCAGCGCCAGCTGCTGCGCGGCCGGCGCCTTTTGCGTCACGAGCACATTCGCCCAGCAGATACGAGCCAGCGTGGACTTGGGGTAGGCGGTGATGCCTTCCTTGGCCGACGCGATGGCCGCGTCATACTGCTGCTGACGCGCCGAGTTGATGCACTTCTGCTCAAACTCGAGCTGCTTACGCGCTTCCTTGAGCTCCTTCGCAATCAGGCTCGACGCTTCGCCGACGCTCTTGGCGTCGTAGGTGCCGAGCGGCTGCACGAGGGCGTTGTCGCGGGCCAACACGAGGTTGGCTTCGACCTTCACCCCTTCGGGCCCCTTGCTCACCGTACCCGTGACGTACTCGTCGGCGCGGAGCAGCGTGGCCAAGGCCTTCTGGTCATGCGGCTCGAGCGCTTCGGTGACCGGGAAGCCCGAGGCTTCGAGCGTGGCCGTGATGTCCTGCTTGGGGAGGACATACACCTGCTTGAACGGGAACTCGCTGGTCATGCGCGAGCGCACCGCGTCGGCAGCCTGCACCCCCAGGCCCTTGTCGCCGCTGCGGAACACCGCCACCATGACGCGCTTCGCGTTGGGGTCGGGCACCCGGTTGTACTGGGCCGAAGCCACCGAAGGCACGAGAGTGCCACCGAGGGCCAAACCGATCCCTGCGAGCGTCTGGAAATGCCGTGACATCAATGTCGTAACCTCCGCAACTGAGCCGTGGTACACGGAAACCCGGGGGATGGAACAACCCGTGGACGGGAGTCACGCGGGTCTGGGGGGGTGATGCTGGACAAACTGCGGCGCCTCCCGACCATCGGCAAGTTTCTGCCGAGGGACGAGATGACGGGATGGGCGAAGAGGGATTCGAACCCCCGACCCCCTGTGTGTAAGACAGGTGCTCTAACCAGCTGAGCTATTCGCCCGTGTTACGCCTCACCCAAACCGTCTGCTCCTGCAAAACTACAACAGGCGGCGGGATCAGTTCCTAGCGGAGGCACAACTTTAACCGGATTGTCACGTTGGGGCGGGACTTCGTCCCATCCCAAAATCGGAAAACAGCCCTTCGACCGAACTCAGCCCTTCAGGATCGCGAGTGGTACCAGCACACAGTACCCCAGAACCAGCAGAATGGGCGCGATGGTTTCGCCGCCGCGGGCGAGGTCGAGATATCCCAACAGGAGGGAGGCAGCGGCCAGCCCGTAATACAGCAGCGGGCGTGGACGCGGGGTGTCTTTCGAGGTCATGTATCCAAAATGCAGGAGAGACCGGACCTGCCACAAGGACCCCCTCCGCTCTT
>JAIXTI010000142.1 GCA_027484025.1 bacterium | reverse complement strand
GGTCATGATGCACATGCTCGGCGATCTCACCGGGCGCACTCTGCTGGTGTTTCCCAAGCCGACGGTCATGCGACTGGCAGAGCTCATGCTGCGGCGTCCTGTGGGCAGCTCCGTCGCGTTCAGCGAGCTCGAGTCGTCGGCGATCAAGGAAACTGGCAACATTCTGAGCGGCGCGTACATGAACGCCCTCAGTGACTTCCTGGGGATGCTGCTGCTGCCGTCGCCGCCGACGTTGGTCATCGATATGTCGACGGCCGTGCTGGCCAGCGCCTTCGGCGAGTTCGCACCCGATCCGGATTCGGTGTTGTGCGTGGAGAGTGAGTTCACCCTGCGCGAAACCGATCTCAATCTCCGCGGCTTCTTCCTGTTGCTCCCCGATCCCGCTTCGCTGCAAGTCATGCTGCGCGCGTTGCGCCTGGATTGATGCCCTACGGGCACACGCGATGAACTCCGTAGCGACGGCACCGGACGTTGGACTCCTGAAGGCGCTGGTCGATCGTATCGACCAGCGTGATCCAGGCGCGTTCAACAACCTCGGTGTCCTGTATCATACGCGCGGGTTGCATGCCGAGGCCGTCGAGGCATTTCTGCGCGCGCTCGCGCTCGATCCGCGTATGCGCACCGCCGCGCGCAATCTCGAAATTGCCGCCTCGTGCCCCGGCGCCTGCGATGTGCGCCTTGCGAGCCTCGACGAGCGGATCGCCGCCAATCCGGACGACCGCGAGGCACAACGGGAACGCGCGCAGCTGGCCCGCCTCATTGGGCGGACCGACGAGGCCACGCGGCAGCTGGACGCGCTCATTGCCGAAGATCCCGATGACGCCGATGCGCTGTTCGAGCGCGGGTTGATCGAGCAGCGCGCCGGGGATCTGCGCCGGGCGCAACGGTGGTTCGAGCGGGCCGTGAACGCCGGCACGCAGGGGAACGCGCGGCTGCACCTCGCCGAAGTGCTGTACCAGCGCGGGCACAACGAGCAGGCCATGACGGTGCTCGACTACCTGCTCGCGCAGCATCCCGAACACGCTGATGCGCATTTGCTGCGCGGCTTCGTCCTCGGCGACATGGGGCATCACGAGGCCGCCATCGCCGCGTCGCGTCGCGCCTCACAGCTCAATCCGGCGCTCGAAGCGCTGCAGGGGGACCTCGTCATCGAGCCGTCGTCGCCTGCCGCGGGAGCCGATGCACGCGTGCTCGCCGTCGAACCGGACGGGGCGCTCGCGCGCTATGGCCTCGGGTTGGCATTCCGTCAGCGCGGCTATTTCCGCGAGGCGCGTCAGGAGTTCAACCGCGCCTTTTCGCAGGGCGAAGACCCGCGGATGGTGCAGCATGCGCTGGCCGAGCTCGATTTGCTCGACGGCGACTCGAGGTCGGCGCGGGCGCGCTACGAAGCGCTGCTCAGCGATCACGAGACAGCGCGCTGCTGGAGCGAGCACGGGGTCGCGTTGCATCAGGCGGGCGACGTGGCCGGCGCCGCCGACAGCTATCGCCGTGCGCTGCGCATCGACCCGCGGCACGCGCTGGCTTACAACAATCTCGGCGTCGCGCTCGCCGACCGCGGCGACAGCAACGCGGCACGTGAAGCCTTCACTCGGGCGGCCGAGCTCGACCCGACGCTCGTGCTCGCCCGTCTCAACCTCGCGCGCTGGTACGCGCGACACCGCGATCCGATGGCCGCGCTGTCGCTGCTGCGCGAGCTCGCCGAGTTTCACCCCGGTGAAGCCGAGGTGTGGCACACGCTCGGTCGCGTACTCATGCAGGCGCACCGTCCCGAAGACGCCCGCGATGCCCTGGTCAAGGCCGTGGATGTACGCCCCACGCACGCTGAAGCGCGCTACGCGCTCGCACAGGTGCTCGAGGCGCTCGGCGATGAGGATGGCGCCGTCCGCGAAACGCAGCAGGCGTTGTCGCTGTCGCCCGTGCGCAAGGATGCGCGGTTGTCGGTGGGCATTGATCTCCAGCGTGAGTGCCCCGATGCGGTCGGACCGGTCGAACTGCTCACGTTGTTGGGGGGCACCCCGCTCGCAGGGGTCCAGCTCGAAGCCGACGCGGTCGACGACCTCCTCCCCGATGTCCTGACGGGGCAGTCGCCGCCGGCCGAACGCGGCGTCGAGCAACGCGTACGCGCCGCGTGCCAGGCGGCCGACGACTACGCGGTGCGCACGCTCCATGGCGAAGCCGTCGAACGTTATCGCGATGCGCGCGAATTGCTCGACGGCGAAGTGTCCGGTCAGGCGTTACCTACCGAGCTCTCGCTCTGGCAACGGGCGGCCATTGGCGAAGCCCGGTCACTGTGCCTGCTTCATCGGGCGGCGGCGGCGTTGCCGCTGCTGCGCCGTGTCATCGTCACGCTACCCAATGAGCCCGAGGCGCTGGCGCTCTTTGCGGCGGCGCTGGCAGATACCGATGTGCAGGCGCCGCGCGATGAAAGCCGCGGGGTGCTCATGCGTATCCTGCGTCAGGACGTCGACAGCGCGGCGTTGCTCCACTTCGCGGGCGACGTGTCACTGCGCCTTGCCGACGAATCGCTCGCGCTTGGCTTCTATCGTCGGGCCCTCGCCATCGACCCGGCTCGCCCCACGCCGCGCGTCGCCATCGCACGGCTGTTGCGCCTTCGCGGCGATCTGCTCGCGGCGCGCCTCGAACTGGTCGCGGCGCTCGCCTCGGCACCGTTCTGGCGCGAGGCCACGTTGGAGCTGGCCCGCGTGCACCGTGATGCGCGCCGCCTGCCGGAGGCACGCGCGGTCCTCGTGGAGCATTTGGGACGCGTCCCCACCGACCTCGATGCGCTCGCGTTGCTGGCCGATGTACTCACCGCCGAGTCGCGCTACGACGACGCCCGTGTTGCCGTCGACCGTCTCTTGCGGCATGACCCCGATCATCCGGTCGCGCTCTGGCTCGATGGACTCCTGCTCACCGAGCAGTCGCGGCTGCGCGATGCGGTGTTGCGTTGGAGCCGTCTCTCGCGGCTGGCGGACGCGGAGCCCTACAGCTCACGCGCCAGGGCCGCGCTTGCGCGTGTGCCGTTGGCGCGCGATGCCCACGACGACGACGTGGTGTTCGACATGATTGCCCCGGAGCACAGCACGGTTGCGACGCCGCGTGGTCCGGTCTTTACCGCCAACGTCGCGTAGGACGCATTCATGGCACTCGAAGGCCGCCTGCGCGATCTCGCGCTCACCGAAGTCCTGCAACTGCTGTCGCTGGGGCGCAAGACGGGCGTGTTGCACTGCCACGCCCCGCTGCAGGGACGTCGTGCACAAATCGCGTTCGATCACGGCGTCATCATCGATGCCGACGTCGTCGGCGTCGATCGGGTACAGGACTTGGCGGCGCCACGTCGACGCGTGACGGACCGTGCGGACATGGAAGACGCCGTCCAGGACGTGCTGCTGTGGCGAGACGGCACGTTCCGCTTCGGGGCTGGCGAAGCGCCCACGCACATCACCAACGTGCGGCTCCCGGTCGAGCCGCTGCTCATGGACGCCGCCATGCGCGCCGAAGTGTGGCAGCGCATCGAGGCGCGCGTCCCGCATGCGCGCGTCATCCCGGCGTTCGTCGAGGTCGAGCCCCAGCAGCTCCCCCTGCTGCGACTCACGCCGCCGCAGTGGGAAATCCTGACGCGGGTGGATGGCCAGCGCGATCTCATGGCGCTCGCCACAGCCATGGAGCGTGACGTCACCGAGATCGCGGAGCTGGTGTACGACCTCATGGGCTCCGGATTGCTCACGTTGCGCGAAGGGCAGGCGGCGCCACGTCAGAACCCCACGCCGCCCGCGACGCCGGTCATTCCGACCGTGATCGAGGCGCCACCGGAAACACCGGCCTCCGTGACACCCATTCGTGCCAGCAGTGTAACGGTACGGGACGTCTGGGTGCCGGTTTTGCCTGGTGACGCGCACGACGGCCCGCAGGGCGAGCACGATGAAGACTCCCTCTTCGATCCGATCGCGCACGGAGTGCTGACCGCCGAGGGCCTGCCAATGGAAAACACCCCGTGGCACGGGAGCCGCCCCGTTGCGCTGACACCGGTTGAACCGTCCTTCCCACGAGAGCAGTCGGAGGTTGTGGCGACAGGTGCCGCGCTCCTGCAGGATGCACTCACGTTATGCCAGCTCGGTGACGAGCTGGCGCGAACGGGAGAGCTTGCGGGCGCGATGGCTCACTGGAACGCGGCCTTGCGGGTTCCGGGATCTTTACCGCACGCGGACCGTGTGCGTGAAGCCGTGACCCTCGCTGCTCGATTGCACGCGCTATTGCACCCCTGAGTCGGGGCGCGGTCGCGCATCGTCCACGAGGAGGACGCGTCGGAGTGCGCACCGCGGTGCACGCGCCGGCGTCTGGCGAGGGAGAGGAGCGGGCGCATGCCCATTGTCGATCACGCCACACGGCTGATCACCTGCAAGCTGGTCTACTACGGGCCCGGTCGGTCCGGTAAGACGACGAATCTCACGTACCTGCATTCGGCATTGCCGAGCGGGCAGGTGGGATCGCTCACGTCCCTTGCCACCCGCCGCGACCGGACACTGTTCTTTGACTACCTCCCCGTCGATCTCGGCACGGTGGGGGCGTACAAAGTGCGGTTCCAGCTCTACACCGTGCCCGGACAGCCGTACTACAAGGCGATCCGGCAGCTCGTGCTGCAGGGAGCCGACGGCGTGGCCTTCGTGGCCGACAGTCAGCGCCATCGCTGGGACGACAACATCGAAAGCCTGCAGGACATGCACGCCAATCTCGCCGAACACGGCGTCGACGCGCGGGCATTGCCCATTGTGCTCCAGTACAACAAGCAGGATCTGCCGCCGTCGCTCGCCGTGAGTGTGGGCGATCTTTCGGCGGCCCTCAACTTCCGTGGCATCCCCGAATTTGCCGCCGACGCCCTGAATGGCGTGGGCGTGTTCGACACGCTGCGCTCGCTCGGTCGCACCGTCCTGCGCCGCCTTGGTGCGGAAGACGGCACCCCCGCCGGTCAGCGCGCCAACGCCGCGTTGCGTACCCCGGCCTACACGCCGGCGCTCGACAATCCCGACCAGCACGAGGCGAACGCCGTCGAGGTGCACAACGCGCACGAAGCCGGAGTGGCGGCGTGACCGTGCCGGTCGATCGCCTGCTGCGCTTTGACACCTTCGTGGTGGGCGCGTCCAACCGGCTCGCCGTGTCCGCCGCGCGCGCCGTGGCCGACGCCCCGGGGCAGGCGTACAACCCGCTGTTCATCTACGGTGGGTCGGGACTCGGCAAGACGCACCTCGTCGCCGCGATCGCGCATCGCGCACGCGAAACCCAGCCGGCCCTGCGGGTGCGCTTCTCGACGGGTGAAGAAGTCGCGCAGCAGCTGCATCTCGCGATTGCGTCGGGGCAGCCGCAGCAGTTCCTGGAGGAGTTCGGCGCCGTCGATCTGCTCATTCTCGACGACGTCCAGTTTCTCACCGGGCAAAAGGAAACGCAGAGCGAGTTGCTGCGCCTGCTCAACGTGCTGCTCACGCGCGGCCAGCAGCTGGTGCTCACGAGCGACCGGCAGCCCTCGGAAATTCCGGACGTCGATCAGCGCTTGCTGTCGCGGTTGTCAGGCGGACTGGTCGTCGATGTGGGCGCGCCCGACTTCGAAATGCGGCTCGCCATTCTGCGCAACGTGGCCGGTGAGCGCACCGCCGATTTCGGTGATGGTGTGCTCGATGAGGTGGCGAGGCTGCCGTTCGGCAACGTGCGTGAACTCAAGGGCGCGCTCAACAAGATCACCGCGTATCAGCAGCTCGACGGCACCGCCGTCAGCGCTGGCGACGTGCGCGCCGTGCTGGGCGTGACCGTCGCGCCGGCGGCACCGGCAACGCCAGATCGCATTCAGGCGATCATTCCCAACGGCACCGACTACGATGGGTTTCTCGCCGACGTGCTGCTGGAAGTGGAGGAGCGCGTTGAGCCGTGGCGTGTGAAGCTCGGCGAAGCCGTCGCGACGTACCGCGTGGAAGGATGGAACGTGGGCGTGCTGGAGCGCGCCATGACGTTGCCGCAGGCGCCCGACGTCGATGGCCTGCTGCGGGCGTACGCCGCGGCGGTCGACCATATGCGCGGGCTCGAAGCGCAGGCGGCCACCTTCGACAGCGCCCTCCGCGGGCACGCCGCGTTCCGCAATGTCGAAGCCATTCCCGTCGCGCAGCAGCTGCTGCAGCGCGCCATCGCGACGGCGTTGCCACTGCCGCAACCCTCGCCGGGCTTTACCCGCGCGGCGCTGCAGATCGGCCCCGAGAATCAGCTGGCCGTGCGCGCGATCGACGCAGTCATCGAAAATCCGGGCGCGGGCTACAATCCGCTTTTCCTTCACGGACCAGCGGGCAGTGGCAAGACGCACCTGGCCCACGCCATCGGCAACGCCGTGAAAGAGCAGTTCCCCGACAAGTCGGTGGCCTGCATGTCGGCGCGCGTCTTCGCGGAGGAGTACATCGCCGCCATGCAGGAGGGCGCGGTGGAGCGGTGGCGTACGCGCTATCGCCACGCGGACCTGTTCATCATCGACGACCTGCAGCTGCTCGAAAGCAAGGAGCGCACACAGGAAGAGCTGTTCCACGTATTCAATCATTTTCTCGGACGCAATGTGCAGGTGGTGCTCACCAGCACGCGTGCGCCCAAGGAGATGATGGGACTCGCCGACCGGCTGCGCTCGCGGTTCGAGGGTGGCCTCGTCGTGCACCTCCCGGCGAGGGCGCGGCAACGGCTCGAACAGTTGGCAGGTCGTACGCCCGGCGAGCACGACCGCTTTTTCGAAGACCGCGAGAAGACCATGTGGCAGTGGCCGGAACTCGGCGGCCGCCTCATCGAGGAATACCGCTGATGGCCATTCGCGGAAATCTCAGCGAGGCCAGCCTGGCCGACGTGCTGCAGCTGCTGGCGCTCGGACAGAAAACCGGCTGCCTGAGCATTGCGCGCGATGGCAGCTTCGGCGCCATCCATTTTGCCGACGGACGCATCGTGCACGCGTCCATCGTCAATCGTCGTGACCGTCTTGGTGACCGTCTGGTGCGACTGGGGGCCGTGGCGGCCGACGAGCTGGCGCGCCTCTCGGCGCAGCTCGGACCGCAGGGTGATCGCGACTTGGCCAAGGCGCTGCTCGACAACGCCCATGTGGATCGCGATCTGCTGGTGCAAGTGTATCGCACGCAGGTGGAAGAGGCGGTCTATCACCTCTTTGGCTGGCCGCAGGGCACGTTCACCTTCGAGCCCGACGACGAGCTGGCCGCAGATGCGCCGCTCTTTTCCATCAGCGCCGATTCGCTGCTGTTGGAGGGCGCTCGCCGGGTTGATGAGTGG
>JAIXTI010000103.1 GCA_027484025.1 bacterium | reverse complement strand
GATCGCCGAGGTGACAATCGTGGGCCAGATGCACATAGCTCATGAGAAAGCAGTGCTTCCCCACGCTGGTCGTAATCGAATGCGCCGTCCCACGGTTGATCGTCGCATATTCGCGCACCGTCGTGTCGTCGCCAATGTCGACCCACGTTTCTTCGCCGCGGAATTTGAGATCCTGCGGATCCCCACCCAACACGGCGCCGACACCGATAGACACGCGCTGCCCAAGTCGCACGTTGCGCTCGAGCGTGGCGCGCGCCGCAATTCGGGCGCCGTCGCCAATCGTGCACTGCGGCCCCACGATGGCCCACGGACCGATCTCCACCCCTTCGCCCAACTGCGCGGACGGATCGACGATCGCGGTAGGATGCACGTGTGTGCCACTCAGGATGACGGACTCTGGAGTCATCGATCGCGAACCATCGCGGCCATTTCCGCCTCCGTGACGACCTGGCCGTCCACGTACGCCGTGCCCTTCATCTTGCACAACGTGCCGCGCTTCTGCAGCACTTCGAGCTCGAGACGCAGCTGATCGCCAGGCTTGACCGGACGCCGGAACTTCACGTTGTCGAGTGACAGGAAGTACACCACCTTGCTCGCCGGATCGTCGATCGTACGCATCAGCAGCATGCCACCGACTTGCGCCATGGCCTCGATGATCAACACCCCCGGCATGATCGGATGGCCCGGGAAATGCCCTTGGAAGAACGGCTCATTGATGGTCACGTTCTTCAGGCCGACAATGCGCTTGCCTTCCTCGAGTTCGAGAATGCGATCTACGAGCAGGAACGGATAGCGGTGCGGAAGCACCTGCAGAATGTCTTCGACAGTGTACATGGCGGGTTCGCGAATGGCGTGTTGAACGAGAGCTCGCACCAGCGCCACCGTGCCACGGTGACTGGGCTTGTGAGCGACAATGCGGGCGCGCACGCGCGCGCCGGCAAGGACAAGGTCCCCGACACAATCGAGAGCCTTGTGGCGGACGAATTCGTCCGACCAGCGAAGCGTCGTGTCCACTACCCCATCGGTATCGAGCACGATGGCGTTGGCGGTCGACGCACCTTGAATGAGTCCCTTGGCCCGCAGGCCCTCCACTTCGTGCACGAACCCGAAGGTTCGCGCCGCAGAAAGCTCCTGCGCAAAGCTCGTCGGAGTGACCATGTACCGCCCCGACTGTTCGCCGATGAGCGGATGCGGGAAATCGATCGTGACCTCGAGACCGAATCCGAAGCACGGATGGGCTTCGTACACGCTGTCACCATCGACGACGCGAATGGACTTGCGCAGGACCAGCCAGTCGGGCCGACCGGCATGCATAGCCAGTCCGGCACGCTGCAGCGCCGCGAGAAACGGGGCCGCGCTGCCATCCATGATGGGCGGCTCCGGACTATCCATCTCGATCACGAGATCGTCGATCTCGAGCCCGCCGACGGCCGCCAGCACATGCTCTACCGTGTGCAGTGCCGCGTCGCCGGTCCCCAGCTGCGTACGACGTTCCGCTTCGACGGCAATATCTACGCGTGCGGGAATCGGCGCAGACCCAGGCAGATCGACTCGCTGGAAGACAATCCCGCTCCCCGACCTGCCCGGCTTGAAGACCAGGCGGCACGGACGCCCAAGATGCAGGCCGATGCCTTCGACCGTTGCCTCACCGGCAATCGTCCGCCGCGACATGGAGATCGCCGACATCCCGTCGTTGGACTGAGTCGGCGCCAACGGCGCGGAGGTGCTTGCGCGAGCGATCACGAGGACGTGCCCTGCGGCGTACCGTCCGACGAGGCATCATCACCATTCGCGTCGTCACGAGCCAGCAGACGTTCGAGCGGGCGAATGAGCTTCGCCAACCTGACCAGAGCCGCCTGCGTCCGCATCTGCTCTCGATGCGGACGGGCGGGAAAGCCGGACCACGTTTCCTTGGCCGGTACGTCGCTGATCACGCCGGCGCGCGCAGCGATCGTTGCGCCGCTGCCAACGGTAAAGTGATTCCCCATGCCTGACTGTCCGCCCATCTGCACGCCGTCGCCAATACGCGACGACCCCGCGATGCCCACATGCGAGGCGAAGAAGCAAAAGCGTCCGACACGGACGTTGTGCGCAATCTGCACGAGATTGTCGACCTTGGTACCCGCGCCGATAATCGTATCGTCCACGCTGCCGCGATCGACACAGCTGTTGGCCCCGATCTCCACGTCGTGCTCGAGCACGCACCGCCCGACATGCGGGATGCGCGCCGGGCCATCCGGACGCGGGACAAACCCGAAACCTTCGCGGCCCACCTGTGCCCCGGAATGGAGGACGACGCGATCCCCCAACTCCGTAAACGGATAGACCACCGCGTTCGGATGCAGACGCACATCGACGCCGAGCACACTCCCAGCGCCGACCTTGGCACCGGCGCTGATCCAACTGCGCGCGCCAATCACCGCGCCGTCACCGATCACCGCGTACGCGTCGATGGTCACGCCGTCCCCGATCACCGCGGTCGGCGCAACGACGGCCGTCGCATGCACCCCGCTCGCACGCGGCTCCGTGCGATGGAAGCGCGCCAGCAGTCCCACGAGCGCGTCCATGGGCTTGTCGACGACAATGCGCGTCGTTGGCCCCTCTGCATAGTCTTCGAACGCGGGAGACAGCAGCACCACGCCCGCCTGAGAACGCGCAAACCAGCCGGCATAGCGCTGATCCGAGAAGATGCTCAAGTGGGTGCCGCCTGCACGGTCCAGTGGGGCGATGCCCTCAACGACGATGGACGGATCACCGATGAGGCGTCCGCCCACAAGTGTCGCAACGGCAGCGGCGGTGATGGGCGTGTGCCCATCACCGCCGACTGCCTGCGGAGAAGAAAGTTCGCCGCTCACGCGGCGCTTACTCCGTGGGCGGCTTCTTCGTGATGCCGGCCGGCGCAGAGGTCGGACCAGCAGCAGGTGCCGGACGCGCCGGTGCCGCCTTCGGGGCGGACAAACGCATCTTCGACAGCACGCGCTCGGTGATGTCGAGGTTCTTGTCGGCCGACACGATGAAGGCGCCTGCGGCAACATCGAAAATGAAGCTGTATCCGCCGTCCATGCGGACGTCGTCAAGCACCTTGCGCAGGTTGTCCATGATCGGGGCCATCAGTTCTTCCTGACGATCCTGCGCCTGTGCCTGAAGCTTCTGCGCCTGGGCGCCCCATGCCTGTTCCTTCTCGCGCATCGTCTTGATGCGGGCTTCCTTGGCGGCGGGCGACAGCGACACCTCTTCCTTCGCGAAGGCTTCGTTCATGGCGTTGAGCGAATCCTGCAGCTTGGACAGCTGCGCGCGGACGCCCACCATGTCCTTCTCGAACGAGGCTTCTGCTTCGGCGCGCCCCGGAGCGCTCTGCAGCAACGCCTGGGAATTGACGAACGCGAACTTCTGAGCAGCCTGCGCCGACGACAGCGCGGGAACGGACACGAAAAGCGCACAGGCGCCGATGACGGAAAGGAATCGCATGGTCTTGTCCTGAGTTAGAAGAGCTGGCCGAGACGGAAATGGAACTGCCACCGCGGATCCTTCACGATCCGGCCGGACGTGATATTCACGGACGTCCGATCGAAGCCGTACGCCATATCGAGCCCGAGCGGGCCGAGCGGCGTAACGGTAGATACCCCGAATCCGGCCGAACGGAAGAGGCGGGTCGGATTGATCTGTCGGGCGGAGGCCCAGTTGTTCCCGGCGTCGGCGAAGACGTTGAAGTAGAACATCTGGTTGAACCGGAGTCCGATTTCTCCGGTCATGGTCATGAACGCGTTTCCGAACGAGTTCGGGTCGGAGCGGAATTGATCGGTGTTCGGGTTGAATCCCAGCGGCGTAATGGAGAATTCCGGGTAACCACGCAGCTGCTGGCCAAACATGACACCACCGACCGCAAACTGCTGCTGGAAGAAGAACGGTCCCGAGTTGCCGAAGAGCGCGCCGCTGCGCGCCGTCAGCCCCATCGTGAGCTTGATCGGCTGCGATCCCGGATTGCTCCCGCCGAACTGCCCCAACAGCGCATACCCGCGCATTTCGGTAGTGATACGCTGGAAATTCACCGTACCGCCCAACGGACCACCACTGAAGTCCATCTGGACGGAGCGCAGCGAGCCTTCCGTCGCAAATGGCATGTCGACGCGCGTGTCGTACTGGTATTCGAGACCGACGTTGGAGCGCAGGCAATTCCGCGAGCAGCTGCCGGCGATCGTTCCCGAGGTGAACGTCGCGGCTTCGCCGTTATACGACACCGCCACCGTCGAGAAGTACGACCAGGGGGTGGGGAGTCCCAGGCGGAACTGGGCACCGGTCCGAATGTTCTGTCCGAGATTGCCGACGATGAAGCGCGACTGCGTACGGTAGGCGCTCAACGCCCCCGACAAACGCGTGCCCTTGAGCGCCGGATCGGTGTAGGTCGCGGTAAAGTCGTTGAAAAAGCGGCCGTACTGCCAGTTGAGGCGCCCCGACTTGCACAAGCCGAACAGATTGGGCTGCTCGAGACCAATGAACCCACCGAAACCGACACCGCCCTGGCCCATCGAGGCGCCGAAATTGACGGACCCGGTGCGCTTCTCCTTCACGCGGAAGACGATGTCCACGTCGCCCTGCTCGTTGATCGGGCGGTAATCGGGGAACGCCATCGGCTGCTCGAAGAAGTTCATGTTCCCGATGCTCTGGTAACTCCGAATGAGCGCCTGCTGATTGAACGGTCCACCGGGCACCAGAAAAATCTGGCGCCGAATGCAATCTTCCGAGGTGAAGTCGTTGCCCACCACTTCGATGCGGTTGACGATCGCCGGATTCTTTTCGTCGATTTCCCAGCGCAGGTTCGCCGTCGGAACGGAGTCTGCCCCCTCGTAGCGACGCTCGACGACAGGACGGACACTCGCATACAAATAGCCGTTGTCGCGATACGCGCTGTTCACCTTTTCCAGCGCGGCATCCCACTTCTCCTGATTGAACACGCCTTCCGGCGCTTCAGGACGACGGAAGATCAGCCCTTTGGCACGCTGCGTCAGCGTCTTGCTCTCGGTGCCGTCGAACGGATAGAACTTCTGCAGATCCGAGGTATTGAAGCGGCGGTTGCCGGCAATTTCGAAGCTGCCAACCTTGAACTGCGGCCCCTCGTCGACACTGATCTGAACGAGCCCTTTCCCCTTTTCGCGATCGACGATCAGCGTGTCCTTGGTGATGCGTGCGTCGACGTGCCCAAGACGCGCGTACAGCGCGGGAATGCGTTCGCCGAGATCGCCGACGTACTTGTCGTCGTCGTACTCGCCTTTACGGAAAAAGAAGAATCCTTCGGGACGCGTCTTCATGGCCCCCACGACGGTCTTCTCACGCACGGACCGGTTGCCGACGATGTCGATGGCTGAAATCGCCAGTCGCCGCCCCTCATCCACACGATAGTGCAGCGCAATCCGGCCGTCGCTCATGACGGTCGAATCGATCTTGACCAGCGCGAGATAGTATCCGGAGTTCTCGTACACCGAGTCGATCTTCGCCTTGGCCCGCGATACCTGCAGCGGGTCAATTGGCCGCCCGATCAGGAGATCGATCTTGTCCTTGATCGAACGCTCGGAGAGGGCCTTCGGTCCCGAGACGGTGATGTCGCCGAGAATGGCGCGCTCGGTCACCTGCACGACCGTGATCACCTTGTCGGGCACCGATTCGAGATCGCACAGAATTGCGACGTTGTCGAACTCGCCCATGTTGTACAGCGCCTTCATCGCCCGCTGCAGCACGGGGAAGGACAACGCGCTGCCCTTGGCGATCCCGACTTCGGTGCGTATGCGCGCTTCATTCACGCGCACCGCGCCGCGCACCGCGAGGCTGTCGGACGTGGAACAACGACCGGGAGTGTCCTGCGCAGCCAGCGTATGCGGCGCGGCAAGGGACACCACCGATAGAGTGGCCACAGCGACGGGCCCGGCAAAGCGGGCCGCCCACCGGGCGAAAGTCTGGGGAACGCGTTTCAGCATAGCCTCGGAATATATACCATCGAACCGGCGGGGCCGACCCCTCCCACCCCACTCCACGCAAAACGGCCGGACCCCGAAAGGGGCCCGGCCGTCTGACACCGAAAGGCAGCGCTGGCGTTGCCTCCCGGCGAAAATCAGGACGCCTGCGGCGTGGGGGACAGCACCCGGAACTCCAGCTTCTCCTTCTCGCTGGTCGATACCGCCACCTCGATCTCGTCGCCTCGCGAGAACTCGCCCATCAGCAGCTTCTCCGACAGGGGGTCCTCGACGTAGCGCTGAATCGCGCGCTTCAGCGGGCGGGCACCGAAGTGCTCGTCGTGACCGTGGTTCACCAGGAACTCGGTCGCCTCCTGCGTCAGCTTGATCGTGATCTCCTCCTCCGTCAACCGCTTCTGCACATCGGCGAAGAGAATCGAGACGATCTGCGAGATATGCTCCTTGCCGAGCGGGTGGAAGACGATCACGTCGTCGAGCCGGTTGAGGAATTCGGGGTTGAATACCCGCCCCATTTCTTCCTTGACCTTGTCGGCGATGCGCTCGAAGTCGCCCCGCGCGTCGTTCGTGGCAAAGCCCAGCGACTTGCCGCGGGTGATGTCCTTGGCGCCCACGTTGGACGTCATGATCACCACAGTGTTCTTGAAGTCGATCACCCGACCGTAGTTGTCGGTGAGATGACCTTCATCCAACACCTGCAGCAGGATGTTGAACACGTCGGGGTGCGCCTTCTCGATTTCGTCGAGGAGGATGACGCTGTACGGCTTCCGGCGCACGGCCTTGGTGAGCGTGCCGGAGTCTTCGTAGCCCACGTAGCCCGGGGGCGCACCGATGAGGCGCGACACCGAGAACTTCTCCATGTATTCGCTCATGTCGACGCGAATGAGGGCGGAGGCATCGGCGAAAAGGAACTTGGCGAGCGACCGGGCCAGCTCCGTCTTTCCGACGCCCGTGGGCCCGGAGAAGATGAACGAGCCGATCGGGCGACGCGGATCCTTGAGGCCGGCGCGGCTGCGGCGAATGGACCGAGCGAGCGCCTTGATGGCCTCGTCCTGACCCACCACCGTGGCGTGAATCTCCTCTTCCATGCGCAGCAGACGGGCCGTTTCGGCCTCCTGAAGACGCGTGACGGGAATGCCGGTCCACCGGCTCACGATGAAGGCGATCTCCTCTTCGCCAAGCGTGGGGCGGAACGACTGACGACGCTGTTCCCACTCCTCCTGCTTGCGACGGATTTCCCCCTGCAGCTCGCGCTCGTTGTCGCGCAGCGACGCAGCGCGCTCGAAGTTCTGATCGCGGACCGCCGCTTCCTTCTCGTTGTTGATCTTTTCGAGCTGTTCCTTGAGATCGGCCACCTCGGCCGGCGGCACCTGAGCCGCCAGACGGGCGCGCGCGCCCGCCTCGTC
>JAIXTI010000252.1 GCA_027484025.1 bacterium | reverse complement strand
TGGGCGCCCGCGTGATGCCAGTGCGCGCGGTGCCGCGCCGCGCCGAGCGACGAGCACGCCGGAGGTGGGCGGCGAGGTTGCGGTGGTCTCGCGTCGTGGAGCCGACCGACTGCGTGGCGGACATCCGTGGGTGTTCCGCAGCGATGTCGAGCGCGTGCCGGCATTGCCCGCCGGCGTCGTGCGCGTGGAAGCCGCCAATGGTATGCCGTTGGGCTGGGCGCTGTGGAGCCCCAAGTCGGAGATTTCGCTGCGCCGCATCGACGCCAACGCGGATGCCGTGATCAACGACGCGTGGTGGCACGAGACGTTACGCGTGGCGATTGCGCGGCGTGCGCCATTGGCGGCAGAGGCCAACGCGTATCGCCTGGTGCACGGCGAAGGCGACGGCCTACCCAGCCTGGTGGTGGACCAGTACGGCGAGTCACTGGTGGTACAGCTGCTGTCGGCGGGCGTCGATGCGTGGACCGACACCATTGTGCAGTCGCTCCGCGAACTCACGGGGTGCACGGGCATTCTTGCGCGCAACGACCCGGCGGCGCGTGACCGTGAAGGGTTGCCGCGCGAAGTGAAGCTGCTGTACGGCGATGTGCCGCGCACGGTCGAAGTGCTGGAGCATGGCGTGCGATACCTTGCGGCGCCGTGGGACGGCCAGAAGACCGGCGCGTTTCTCGACCAGCGTGAGAACCGTGTGCTCATTGGTGGTCTGGCCCGCGGCAAGGCGCTCGACTGCTTTGCGTATCACGGCAGCTTCGCGTTGCATTTGGCGAAAAACGCCGAGCATGTGAGTGCGCTCGATGTGTCGGCGCCGGCGTTGGCGCGCGTGCACGAGCATGCGGCGCGCAATGGGCTCAGCAATATCGAGCCGGTGGAAGGCGACGCATTCGAGCTGCTGCGCGCGTGGCATCGTGCAGGCCGGTTGTTCGACACCATCGTGGTGGACCCGCCGGCGTTTGCCAAAACGCGTGGTGCACTCGACGGGGCGCTACGTGGCTACAAGGACATCAATCTGCAGGCGATGAAGCTGCTTGCGCCCGGTGGCCTGTTGTTCACGGCGAGCTGCAGCTTTCACCTGTCGCGCGGCATGTTCTTCGAGATGCTGAGCGAGGCGGTGGCCGACAGTGGACGGCGCTTTGCACTACGCGCGATTACGGGACAGCCGCTCGATCATCCGGAGTTGATGAATGTGCCGGAAACGGGGTACCTGAAGGGGGCGCTGCTCGAGGCGATGGGGTGAAGCGGTTTTGACGGCGGTTCAACTACGTGTGATTGGTCCGGCGGTTTACCAGTTACGGCACTAGCCCTCAGGAAAAAGAAAGCAAGGGGAAAGGGAGTAGCGCGGTTGTATTCACTCGCGAACAGCGGTGGTTCGGTGTAATCCCCCCGTAGTTCGCATGTGGACACAACCGCGCTTCTTCCTTTCCCCTTGCGTTCTTTTTCCTGAGGGCTAGTGCCGTACGCTGTGGATGGACGGACCAACCCGTTGTTCCTCACCGTCGCTGACAGCGCGCACAGTAGAACGTGCTCCGCCCCGCCTGAACGAGTTTCGTAATGCGCGTGTTGCAGCGCCGGCATGCATCGCCCTCTTTGCCGTACACGCGCCAGATGTCGCGCTCGTTCACATCATCACGCGCGTAGTACCGACCACTCGGCGCAGTTTCGAGTACGAGTCGTACGGCGTCGCGCAGTTTTTGCACGCGCGCTTTCGAGAGCGTGTTCGCCGGCGTCGCAGGATGGATGCGCGCTTCCCAGCACGCTTCGCTCGCATAGATGTTGCCCACGCCGGCCACGAGTTTCTGATCGAGCAGTGTGGGCTTGATGGGGCCGCTGCGTTTCGCGAGCGATGCGATGAATCCCTCGACGGTGAAGTCGTCGGTGAGCGGTTCGGGGCCGGCCACGATGGGCACGAACTGTCCCGGCTTGTGCAGCCGCACCACGCCGAAGGCTCGGCCGTCTACGAGGCTCACACGCACCCCTTCGGCGGTTTCGAAACGGACGCGTTCCAGCCGTGGAGCGGGGTCGGCGAGGGGGGTGAACTCCCAGTCGCCGGTCATGCGGAAATGGACCTCGAGGACGGCGCCGTTGGCGAGGTGAATGAGCTGCACTTTGGCCCGCCGGTCGATGCGCTCGATGCGCTGGCCCACGACCGCCTTTTGTGCTGCGGGGGGGAAATGCCGGCGCTGGCTGGGGTGCAGCACCGTGGCCCGGACGATGGTGTGCCCCAGAACGGCTTCGCGGAGGCGGGCGGCGGCGTGTTCGACTTCGGGGAGTTCAGGCATGGCCCGTGAAAAACGCCTGGGACGGGGTTGGGGTTCCGGAGTGAACTATTTCCCCTGAAATCACTTAGCAGGCCACTTATCACAAAGTTGCCCCTTGCGTTCCCGCCGAGCGGACATAAGTTATCCACATTCCTTCCACGCCCCGAGGGGTAGTTCTATCAGTTCTCCCCGGTCACTCAAGTACGAATACGAGCTGTTCGTCGAGCGCGAAATCGAGGACTACAAGGACTCGGTGTCGCGCGGCTCGTTGCTGAAAATCGGTGACGAAGCGGTCGAGGTCCTCCGTAAGGCGGACCAGATCGCGCTCACCGAGATTCTGGTGTGGCAGGAAGTCGACCGGATCATTTCGCGTCGTCTGCGGCTCCCCACGTACGCCACGTGGAAGCGCCGCCGCCTCAAGATGCTCGAGGAGTTCCGCAAGCCGGAGCATTGGGGATTGGACCCGAACGCGATGCTCGTCCGCGAGTTGGCGGACACGAGCGACCGTCATGTGTTGGTTGCCGGCGCGGAGCGCGAAGGCCCTGCGCTGTACCTCGCCGCCAGAGGCGCGGCCGTGACCGCCGTGGAGCCCGCCGAAGACGCCGTGGAGCGTGTGGTGAAGGCGGCGCATGCCGCTGGTCTGACCGAGCGCGTTCGTGGCTACTGCGCCGATCTGGGCGCCTGGGCGCCCGACGTGGCGCTGCATGCGGTGGTGTGCACGCCCAATGCGTTTGCCGGTTTGTCGGTGCAGGACCGGGCGCGGGTCATCGAGGTGCTGCAGAGCGCCACGGTAGACGGCGGCGTGCATCTGGTGGAGACGATCGTCGCTGGCAGCGATGCGAACGACGGCGCGGGGGCGGCCACCGGGATGCCCATTGAAGAGCTCACGTCGCGCTACCGCGGCTGGACGATCAGTGTGGAGCGCAGCGCAGGCCGCCGCGAGACGTTCATGGCGCGGAAGGAAGTCGCCGTCGCCTGATGTACTCGTAAAGCGGAACTCGGGAGGGGCGTGTCGCAAAACGACACGCCTTTTTCGTTTTATGACGTGTCATGAGGACACCGTCGATTGGCCCAAAGTCGTATTGCGTGGACCAAGCGCATTGAAATCAACGACTTAGCGAAAACGGGCGGACTGGCACCAGCCGTGCTCTATATGCGTGTGCACCGTACGTCTGCGGTGACACCGACGGCGCGCCACGGGATTGCGCGCACACACGACGGGTGGAGGGTCACCCACTATGCGACTGAAGCACTTGCTGCCGACAACTGAGAGCCAGGAACCGATTGGCATTGTGATCGCCGACGGTGGACGTGGTGATCGTCCGACGCGTTTTTCGGCGTTCGTCTGGGGCCCGGTGCCCGATGAGCTCGAAGAGCCGATGGACGAGCCGCGCGTGCTCGTGGGCGCACACGCCTGAGGCAACGCGACGCACACGCGCGCGTCATGACTGCGCGAGGTGAGTGAGGGATCGAAAACGTGAAAGGCGCCGGCAGACAAGCCGGCGCCTTTCGCGTGTATGGGTACTGCGAGATCGCTTGGAAGCGAATTACGCCGCGGCCGGAGCCGGGGCAGCAGCAGGCGCCTTCTTGGCGCGCTTCGCAGGCTTGCGGGTCTTCTTGGCAGCCTTCTTGGTCGCCTTCTTCGCGCCCTTCTTGGCGGCCTTCTTGGCAACCTTCTTCGCGCCCTTCTTCGCAGCCTTCTTGGCTACTTTCTTCGCGCCCTTCTTGGCCGCCTTCTTGGCAACCTTCTTGGCACCCTTCTTGGCGGCCTTCTTCGCGGCCTTCTTCACCGGCTTACGCGCGGCCTTCTTCGCGACCTTCTTCGAACCCTTCTTCGCCGCCTTCTTGGCGGCCTTCTTGGCAGGAGCCATTTGAACAACCCTCTCACGAGAGATGGAAATTGCTCACTTTCCCCCGGTGGAAAGGTGAGCGCACAACACGGGCGGCGCATGCACCGCGTCGTATTGCGCTACACGGCCTCCAGGAGGCACGCGTAGTCGGACGTCTGCAGCGGCACCGCGGCGCGCGTTGCAGACCAGGCCAGAGCTGTCACAGCCGAAAAACCGGCCGAGGGCTCGCAAAGCATGTGTGGGGAAGACGTTGCGCCTGCCGTGAAGGCAACGCGTAGGTCGACGAAAGCGGCGGGGCGGCTCGAACGCTGTACGGTGGGGACAGCGGAGCGCGCCATCGTTCCGCGCGAAGGCGCGAGCAACGACGGCGAAGCGGAAGCCGACAGAACGCCGTCAGCTTCAATGGGGGTCGCAACTGCGACACTGGACTTCGGGTGGAACTCGTGCCGTTTTATCGCCACGCGTTGCCGATGAGGACTGCGCGCCCTGATGCGATGTACCAACAGCTCAGGGAAGTCGGATGTGGACAGTTCGCGCAAGTCGTTGAATTACCGCGAATATACGCGTGGATAAATCAAACGCGCAATAGTGCGTATAAAGAACGCGCGCGATTACATCACGCGCGCGACGCGCTGCGACTGACGCGCACGCACCGATGCCCCCGCATGCGCGTGTTTTTCCCGTCGCACTTCTCGCGCGCGACCCGCTTCCACGCCCACCGCTGCCGTGCGAGTTTTGACGTTCCTCCCTCTGCATCTCTCTTCCGGAGCGTCGCTCCGGTTCAGCCTTGGAGTACCATGAAAGCGTTGGTGAAGCAGTCCGCCGCCCGCGGGCTCACCCTCACGGACGTCCCGGAGCCGAGCATCCGCGACGACGAAGTGCTCATCCGCGTGCGCAGCGCAGGCGTCTGCGGCACCGATGTGCACATCTACGAGTGGGACGCGTGGGCCTCAGGGCGCTGCAAGCCGCCGTTCATCTGCGGCCACGAGTTCGCCGGTGACGTCGTCGCGGTCGGCAACCTCGTCGAGAGCGTCAAAATCGGCGACCGCGTCACCGCCGAGGGGCACATCGTCGACGACCGCTCGCTCTTCAGCCGCACGGGGAACGCGCACGTCGACCCGTCCACCAAGATCATCGGCGTCGACCGTGACGGCTGCTTCGCCGAGTACATCGCGATGCCGGCCACGAACGTGTGGCACCTCGACGACGCGATCAGCTACGACATCGGCGGCATTCACGACCCGATGGGGAACGCCTTCCACACGGCGCTGACGGCTGAGATCCCCGGCAGCGTGGTGCTCATTACCGGCTGCGGCCCCATCGGCGCCTTCGCCGTGGGCATCTGCAAAGCGGCCGGCGCGGCGCGCATCCGCGCCAGGGATATCAACCCCTAGCGTCGCGAGCGCGCCCGCACGATGGGCGCGCACGACGCCGTCCATCCCGACCAGGCGCACGCGGCCGTGATGGCCGCCAGCGACGGGCACGGCGCCGATGTGGTGCTCGAAATGTCGGGCGTGCCGAGCGCGGTGCACCAAGCGTTCGCCCTCGCGCGGCCGGCGGGGCGCGTGAACATGCTCGGCATTCCGTCGCGTACGATCGACATCGATTTCGCCACCGAGATCATCTTCAAGGGACTGACGATCTACGGCGTGGTGGGACGGCGCATGTACGACACGTGGCACCAGATGTCGCGCTTCGTGCGGTCGGGGGCGTTCGATCCGACGCCGGTGATTACGCACCGGCTGCCGCTGGAGGCGGTGGACGAGGCGATGCACCTGATCAAGTCGGGCGAGGCGGGGAAAATCATCTTCACCATCGGATAGTTGTTGGTGGTGATGGGCTAAGCGGTAATGGTCGAGGGTTTGGGTTTGGGTTGCGGGTGGTAGTCTGGGTACGGCCACTACGGTCGGGGCACAGCTACCACAGTCGGGGTACTGCTACGACAGTCGGGGTCTACACACGGTCGGAGTCCTGGCCGGGTCGGGGATAAAGTGTCGGGGTCTGCCCCGACTACGACCCCGCCCCCGACATTTGAGCCCCGACCCCACCGGCAAGCAAAGCGCCGCCCCCCCGACCGCCACACCGACTGTCGTGAGACCACGACCCGACAGAAACCCCGACTGTTTGTAGACCCCGACTGTACTGGCAGTGCCCCGACTGTGGTGGCAGTGCCCCGACCGTAGTGGCAGTGCCACGACCAAGACACGACTCCGACCAAGACCACGACCCATGAGTCTTTTCGAAGAACTGCAGCAAGAGCTCGACGCGCTGAAGGACGCCGGCACGTACAAGCGGCTCAACTACATCGAAGGCCCGCAGGGCGCGCGTGTGCACATGGAAGGGCGCGGCGAAGTGATCGTGCTGTCGTCGAACAACTACCTCGGTCTCGCCAACGAGCCCGCCGTCGTGCAGGCCGGCGTGGATGCGCTGCACCAGTTCGGCGCCGGCACGGCGAGCGTTCGCTTCATCTGCGGCACCTTCACCGTGCACCGCGAGCT
>JAIXTI010000038.1 GCA_027484025.1 bacterium | reverse complement strand
CGTTTGTTCGGGCATACCGTGCCCAGCGAACTCGCCAACAAGTGGGCGATGAGCATGCGCCGCCCCATCGGGGTCTGCGGGCTCATCACGCCGTTCAACTTCCCGCTCGCCATTCCCACCTGGAAGGCGTTCCCGGCGTTGCTCTGCGGCAACTCGGTGGTCATCAAGCCGGCTGAAGACGTGCCGCACACGTGCACGGTGCTCGTCGAAGTGCTGCTCGAAGCCGGTCTGCCCCCCGAAGTCATTCAGCTCGTGCACGGCATGGGCGAAGTCGTGGGCAAGGCGCTCGTCGAGCACAAAGATGTGCCGGTCATTTCGTTTACGGGGAGCACCGAAACGGGACGCTTCGTAGGCGAAACGTGCGGACGCATGCACAAGCGCCTGTCGCTCGAAATGGGCGGCAAGAATGCGCAGATCGTACTCGATGATGCCAACCTCGATCTCGCCATCGATGGCGTGCTCTGGGGCGCCTTCGGGACGACCGGGCAGCGGTGCACCGCCACGAGCCGTCTCATCCTGCAGGAAGGCATTCACGACGCGTTCGTGTCGCGCCTCGCCGAGCGCGCCAAAGCGCTGGTGTTGGGTGACGGTCGCGTGGCCGGCAACGATGTGGGGCCGCTGGTGAATCAGGCGGCGCTCGACAAGGTGCAGCACTACATCACAGTGGGGCGCGAGCAGGGCGCTACACTCGTGTGCGGCGGCCAGCGCGCCACCGGCGGCGCGCTCGACAAGGGCTTCTTCTTCCAGCCCACCATCTTCACCGGCGTCACCGCCGGTTCGCGGTTGGATCAGGAAGAGATTTTCGGCCCGGTGCTCTCCGTCATCAAGGTGAAGAGCGCCGAAGAAGCGTTTGCGGTGAACAACGGCGTGCGCTACGGCCTTTCGAGCTCTGTGTACACGAGCAACGTGAACGTCGCGTTTCGTGCGCTGCAGGACCTCGACAACGGCATCACCTACGTCAACGCGCCGACCATTGGTGCGGAGGCGCACTTGCCCTTCGGTGGCGTGAAGGAAACCGGCAACGGGCATCGCGAAGGCGGATGGGAAGTGTACGAGTTCTATTCCGAGACCAAGGTGGGCTACGTCGATTACTCGGGCGCGCTGCAACGCGCGCAAATTGACAATTACTAAGCGCACCAAGGCGGTACCGGTCACGACAGCGCGAGGCTTGTCATGCGTCCGGTAGATCGGGACCGCCGCAGTGAGGCGTTGCGCGAGGCCAATCGCACGCGGCGCGGCCTGCAGGGATGGCGACAGAGCAGTGTCCGAAGCACCGGCAGTTGGCTGGCGGTGCTTCCCATTGCGTTGCTGCTGTTTCTCGTGGTCCGCACCTTCGTCGTGGAAGCCTTTCGCATACCGTCGTCGAGCATGGAACGCACGTTGCTCGTCGGCGACTTTCTGCTGGTGAACAAGTGGGTGTACGGGGCGGAGATTCCGTTCACCCACACGCGTCTGCCGGCGCTGCGTGCGCCGCGGCACGAAGATGTCGTCGTCTTCGACTGGCCCGTCGATCCCGACAAGGCGTTCGTCAAACGCCTCATCGGCCTGCCTGGCGACACCCTCAGCATGCTGCAGGGTGTGTTGACTCGGAACGGCACGTTGTTGCGCGAACGCTACGTCTCGCGCGGATCGAGTACCGGCAGCGCGTACGACACCAACGGTGATGCGCGCGACAGTTGGGGGCCGCTGGTGGTGCCGCCGCGTCACCTCTTCGTGCTCGGGGACAACCGCGCGAACTCGCTCGACAGTCGCTATTGGGGATTCGTGCCCGACAGCCTGCTCCGTGGCGCGCCGTGGTTCGTGTATTACAGCTTCACTCCCGACTCCACCGAACGCGCCCCGTGGCTGACGCGCATCCGGTGGGCGCGCATCGGAACGTCGGTCCGATAGCCGAAGCGCGAAAATCGTCCCCGATTTTGCGGGACCACTCGTTGACGAATGGCCTCGGCTCGGTAAGGCTTATGAGTCGGTTGTTTTTGTCGTTCAGCGTTGCGGCATCCCGCGTTCCTTCGCGCGGTCAACACGATAGCTCTCTCAGCACACGAGCCGGTCGAACATGGCGGTTACCCCCCCGAAAAAGAAGGCGTCGTACGAGGAAGGCTCCCTCGATCAGTATCTGCGCGACATCAGTGCATACCCGCTCATCTCGCGGGAAGAAGAAGCGGAGCTCGCGCGGCGTATCCGAGTGGGGGATCAGGATGCGCTCGACAAGTTGGTCCGTTCGAATCTGCGCTTCGTCGTCAGTGTCGCCAAGAAGTATCAGAATCAGGGCGTGTCGCTTTCCGACCTGATCAACGAAGGCAACCTCGGCCTCATTCGCGCCGCGCACAAATTCGACGAGACGAAGGGGATCAAGTTCATCTCCTACGCCGTCTGGTGGATCCGACAGGCCATTTTGCAGGCGCTGGCCGAGCAGTCGCGCATCGTGCGCGTCCCGCTCAACCGCGCCGGCACGTTGCATCGTATCGGCAAGCGTGCCAATACGCTGCTGCAGGAGCTTGGCCGCGAAGCCACGCACGCCGAAATCGCCGAGGGCATGGACATCACCGAGGAGGAAGTCGCCAAGACGATGTCCATCTCGCAGGTGCACCTGTCGCTCGACGCGCCGCTCACGCCGGGCGAAGACAACCGCCTGCTCGATTATCTGCCCGACACGATGCACCCCACGCCCGAAGATCAGACCTTCGAGAAGGCCATGATCGAGGCGATCGCCGAGTCACTCGGCGGGCTCAAGGAGCGTGAGGCGAAGATTCTCAAGTTGTATTTCGGGATCGATGGCGGCGACGCCATGACGCTCGAAGAAATCGGCTCGCAGCTCGGGATTACCCGTGAGCGCGTCCGGCAGATCAAGGAAAAGGCGCTCTCGCGGTTGCGTCACGTGAGCCGCGCCAAATCACTCGAAAGCTTTCTCGGATAACATGGCTTCAGCGTATTCGTTCGACGTCACGACCGGCTGTGACTTGCAGGAAGTCGATAACGCCGTCAATCAGGCGCAGAAGGAAGTCGCGCAGCGCTTCGACTTCAAGGGCTCGCACATTCTCATCGAGTTCAAGCGCGCTGATGCGATCATCCAAATCGAGGCCGAAGGCGAGATGCGTCATGACGCCCTCGTGGATGTGCTGCGCGGCAAGCTGATCAAGCGCGGCGTGAGTGTGAAGAATCTGGAGTTCGGCGACCCCAAGCCCGGTAGCCACGAAATCCTGCGCTCCGACATCAAGCTCAAGATGGCGCTGGACAGCGAGACGGCGAAGAAGGTGACCGCCGCCGTGAAGGAGGCCAAGCTCAAGAAGATCACGGCGTCCATTCAGGGGGAGCAGGTCCGCATTTCGAGCCCCGACAAGGACATGCTGCAGGAGTGCATTGCCATGCTCCGCCAGGGCGAATTCGGCGTGGAGCTGCAGTTCGGGAACTTCCGCTAGGCGATTGGGGCTGGGCGTCTGGAGGCGGGTGACCTGAGGTCGCTACATTTCGGGATGCTCAAATTCGGCTTGGTCACCCTCGGGTGCGACAAAAACACGGTAGACTCCGAGCGGTACCTCGCTGACCTGGTGGCGCACGGCGCCGAGCCGGTGCAGGACCTGCGTGAGGCCGACGTGGTGCTGGTGAACACGTGTGGCTTCATCGATGCGGCGAAGGCCGAAAGCATCGAAGCCATTGTGGACGCCGCTCGCCTCAAGGACGACGGCCAAGTCAAGGCGGTGTTTGCCATTGGCTGCATGGTGGAGCGCCACAAGGACGAACTCGTCGACGCGCTCCCCGAGGTCGACGTGTTCCTCGGCAACAGCGAAACCGATCGCATCGTGCCGGAGCTGGTCGAGCGTGGGTTGCTCGGCGGATCGCTGGTGGAGCACCCCGGTGTTCGTCTGTTCAGCGGCGACTTGCCGCAGGTGCGCTACCTCAAGATCTCCGAAGGGTGCGACCACGGTTGCGCCTTTTGTGCGATTCCGCTCATGCGCGGCAAGCACCGCAGCTTTGCGCTCGATGATCTCGTGCGCGAGGCACAGCTGCTCGAGGCGCAGGGCGCACGCGAAATCAATCTCGTGGCGCAGGACCTCGCGCATTACGGGCGCGATCGCCGCGACGGCAACGCGCTCCCCGAGTTGCTCGAAGCGCTCGTGCAGCACACCAGCATCCCGTGGATCCGCAACATGTATCTCTACAGCACCGGCATCACGCCGCGGCTGCTCGAGGTCATTGCGGCCAACGATCGCATCGTGCGCTGGCTCGATACGCCCATGCAGCATGGCAGCGATGCCGTGCTCGCGCGCATGCGCCGCCCCGAGCGCCAGAAGACCATTCGCGAGCGGCTCGCACAGTATCGCAGCATCGTCCCCGACCTCGCGATTCGCACCAGCGTCATCGTCGGCTTCCCGGGCGAAACCGAAGACGACTTCAACATCCTTTGCGATTTCCTCGAGGAAATCCAGTTCGATCGCGTGGGTGTCTTCACATACTCGCCGCAGGAAGGCACGCGCGCGCACGCGATGGATGACGACGTCGCTGACAGCATCAAGCAGGAGCGCAAGGAGCGCATCGAGGAGCTGCAGCGCAGCATTACCGCGGTGCGCTACGAGCGGTTCCTGTCGCGCGAAGCCCGCGTGCTCGTCGAGCGCGCGGGTGACTCGCCCAATGTCTGGACCTGCCGCGCACCGTGGCAGGCCGATGACATCGATGGGCTCATGCATGTGCGTGTCCCCGACGGACTGCCGCGCGACGGTGTGCGCCCGGTGCCGGGGGCGTTCCTCGATGTCCACGTCGATCAGGTCGTCGACGACTACGATTTCACCGCGACACTGCTGCGCATCGCTGATGCCCCGCAGGTGGCCGCGCCCATACGTCCGACTCGCGCATTGCCGCTGGTCGGGATCGACACTTCGACTGCCGGGAGCTTTGGCCGATGACCCCCACTTCGATGCTGCACTCCAATAACGCGCGCTCCGCTGAAATCATGGCGCGAGCGCGCGGTCGCTTTCCTGGCGGGGTGAACTCGCCGGTCCGCGCGTTCCGCGGGGTCGGTGGCGAACCGTTCGTCGCCGCGCGCGGCAAGGGCGCGCTGGTGTGGGACGCCGACGGCAACGAATACATCGACTACATCCTGTCGTGGGGGCCGCTGGTCCTCGGCCATGCGCCGCAGGTGGTGCTCGATGCGCTCGCCAAGGTCATGCAGGATGGCACGAGCTTCGGTATGCCCACCGAGCGTGAGGTCGATCTGGCCGACATGATCGCGGCCCGCATGCCGCACCTCGAGATGGTGCGCTTCACCAGCAGCGGCACCGAAGCCGCCATGAGCATTGCGCGGCTGGCCCGCGCCATCACCAAGCGGGAATACATCCTCAAGTTCGAAGGGTGCTATCACGGGCATGCCGATGCGTTCCTCGTGCGCGCCGGCAGCGGGGTGGCCACGCTGGGTCTTCCCGATAGCCCGGGTGTCCCGGAAGCGCTGGCGCGCCTTACGCTTACGTGCGCCTACAACGACCTCGAAGCGGTCGAAAAAATCGCGCGCGAAGTGCCGCTCGCGGCCATCATGCTCGAGCCCATTGTGGGCAACGGCGGCTACATCGAACCCACCGCGGAGTTCATTCCCGGGCTCCGTCGCATTGCTGACGAAACGGGGGCCTTGCTCGTCTTTGACGAAGTCATGACCGGTTTCCGCATTGCCTACGGTGGCGCCGCCGAGCGCTTTGGAGTGACCCCCGATCTTACCGCCCTCGGGAAGGTGATCGGGGGAGGCTTGCCCGTGGCCGCCTACGGCGGAAAGCGCGAGTTCATGGAGTACATCGCGCCTACGGGGCCCGTGTATCAGGCCGGCACACTCTCGGGGAATCCGCTGACCATGGCCGGTGGCCTCGCCACCTTGGGTGCGCTCACCCGTGAAGTGCATGATGGCATCACGGCACAAACCGCCAATCTCGTGCAAGGGCTGCGCGACATTGCGGCGCGCCGCAGTGTGCCGTTCAGCGCGAGTCACAGCGGCTCCATGTGGGGCTTCTTCTTCCGTGACGGCGTGGTGCGCACCTTCGAAGAAGCCAAGGAGAGCGACGTGTCGCTCTTCAAGCGCTTCTTCCATGCCGCGCGTCGTCGCGGCGTGAGCCTCGCGCCCAGCGCGTTCGAGGCCGCGTTCATGTCGTCGGCTCACGGACCGGCTGAGATCGCCGAAACGCTCAATCGTCTCGACGACGCCCTCGGCGCCGCACTCGCAGATCAGGATTGACGCATGACCCGCCGCGTATGACCACGTCGCCGCATCGCACGGCCCCATCGGGCGCCCTGCGCATTCTGGCTCCTTCGCTCTTTGGAGGCGTGATCATCGCGGCCGCGGCCATGCTGGCGTGCGCACCGTCGTCGCCGCTCACGACCCCGCGTCCGGTCGAGGGGGGCGTCGCCAAGGGCGAGGCTACCGGCAAGCTGGAGAAGGATCGCGTGGCGCTCGTCGCACTCGGCGGCCGTCAGCGCGACGCCGCCGTGAGCGCGACCGGGCGTTGGCGTATTGACGAGCAGGGCGGTCGAGTTGGCCTCGTGAAGGGGCGCGGCGACGAAGCCTGGCGCGTGGAGCAGCAGAACGGTCTGTTGCGGGTGGCCGGCGACAACGGCGACGCCACACCGTGGCGTGAAGGCCCCTTCGTGGCCCGTCCCACGGGAGACACCTTTCTGCGCTTCGGCAATCGTCGGTATCGCGGAGAGCTGGTGTTCACCGCGACGGACAGCGGCGTGATGGTCGTGAATCGACTGCCCGTGGAGGATTACCTGCGCGGGGTGGTGCCGCTGGAGCTGCCGGCGCGCGCCGCCAACGAGCGCGCGGCGCTCGAGGCGCAGGCGATTGCAGCGCGCAGTTACACCTACATCCGCGTGCCCAGCGGCATCGTCGACGAGCCGGTGCGGGGGTTCAATCTCGTCGCCACGGTGCGCAATCAGGTGTACGGCGGCGTCGACGCCGAGCACCCGGTGGTGAACGCGGCCATCGATGCGACGGCCGGATTGGTCATCCGATACAACGGCTTGCTCGTCGACGCGCCGTATTATTCGAGCTGCGGCGGGCGCACCGCCGTGCCTTCGGAAGCGTGGCGCGGGGCGCGCGAAGAACCGTACCTGCAGCCGGTCGACGACGTCGATCCACACACGGGGCGCCCGTATTGCGACATTTCGCCGCGGAATCACTGGCAGGCCGACTTCGACGAGACCCAGCTGCGGGAGATCGTGCGCAAGGCGCTGCAGGCCGCCGGCGCCCGCGACCCGCGTCCGGCGGCGGTGACGGCGTTCACGATTGGCTCCCGCGGACGCTCGGGGCGTGCGGCGAGCGTGGTGCTGCGTACCGAACGTGGTGATGTCACCATTTCGGCGCGTGATATTCGTGCCGTGATGGGCGATGCGCGTGGCGCTATTCTGAACAGCACGTATTTTTCCGTGGACCGCGAATCGCGCGGCGGTGGACGCCTGACGGCGGTCACCCTGCGCGGCGCCGGCAACGGCCACGGAGTAGGGATGTGCCAGTGGGGGGCGATCGGCCGGGCGCGAGCCGGTGCTGACGCCCGCGAAATCCTGCGCCATTACTATCCGGGGACCGTCGTCGGCTTCGCCGACTGATCAGTTACCCCCGGAGGCGTTGATGAAAGACGGCGTACGGATCGCCGTCGTCGGCACGGGTGCCATTGCCCAGCTGACGCACATTCCTGTCTTGTCCAAGCTGCGCGGCGCGTCGCTTGTTGCCCTGTGCGACAACGATGCGGCCAAAGCGCGTGCGCTGGCGGACCGCTTCGGGGTCCCCGACGTGTTCACCGACTTCGAAGAGCTGCTCGACAGCGACGAACTCGATGCGGTCGTCATCGCTACGCCCAATCACCTGCACGAACCGCACGTGTTGAGCGCGTTGCGCAAGAAGTTGCACGTGCTCTGCGAGCGTCCGCTGGCGCTGTCGGCACGCGGCATCGAGCGCTGCATCACGGCCGCGCAAAAGGCCGACGTGCGCCTGGTGGTGGGACACAATCATCGCTTCCGCACCGATACGCAGGCACTCGATCAGTTCATCCGCAATGGTGAGCTCGGCCATGTCACGAGCATTCGCTGCGGCTCGCTGCAGGTGAAGAAGAACGCTGACGGCTGGCGCAATCGTCGCGCCGAGTCGGGCGGCGGCGTGTTTCTCGAGCATGGCTTTCCGCTGCTCGACCTCGCCATGTGGCTCGCCGATGGACCGTCGCCGGTGCGCGTCGTGTCGAGCATGCGTCGCGGTCGCGGCGCCGGTGCGGTCGAAGACGCGATGCAGGTGTTCCTCGAGTGCGAGAACGGCCTCGTGGTCAATCTCGACCTGTCGTGGAGCTACGTGGGCGACGACGACCGCTGGTGGTTCGAAGTGCACGCCACGCGCGGGTCGGCGAAGCTGGCGCCGCTCCGCGTGACGAAGGAACTCAACGGGCGCGCCGTCGATGTGTCGCCAAGTGGCGCCGGTGTGCGCGAGAGTCCGTTCCTGCAGAGCTACCGGGCGGAGATCGCGCACTTCCTTGCGGTCATTCGCGGGGAAACGCCGTATGAGCCGCCCACCGATCAGATCGCGGTGCAGAAGATCGTCGAAGCGGTGTACAAGGCCGCCGAAGACGGCAAGGAAATCCGGTTCTGACTCCCGTGATGACACGCCCCCGTTCGTTCGCGCGCCGTGTTGCCATCGCCGTTGGCGTGGCAGCCGGCGCGTTGTGCATGACGTTGCTGCCGCTCAAGACGGCCAGTGCCCGGCAGGCGGCGGACAACATGCCGCAGACCCCGCGTCCGCCGGCACCCGGCGCATCGGCATCGCTCGACAGCGCACGCGCGGTGAAAGGCGCCACGCTGCAGGCGGTGATTTATACGTACGGCCCGGGCCCCGAAGTGTTCGAACGGTTCGGGCACATCGCCCTCGCCCTCGTCGACACGCAGACGGGGCAGGACATTGCCTTCAACTGGGGCATGTTCGACTTCAACCAGCCCAACTTCCTCGCCCGCTTTCTCACCGGCGATACGAAGTACTGGATGGAGGGCTATCGTACCGCCGATTTCAACGCGCTGTATCAGGGGCAGGACCGCACCATCCGCAAGCAGGTGCTCAATCTCACGCCGGTGCAGCGCGGTGCCCTGTACGACCTGGTCGCGTGGAATGCGAACGAGGCCAACAAGTATTACCGCTACGACTACTACAACGACAACTGCAGTACCCGTGTGCGTGACGCCCTCGACTGGGCACTCGGCGGCGCCCTGCGTCCCGCCCTCGACCGCGTTGACGGGCACCACACGTGGCGTGACGAAACGGCGCGCATAACCGCCGACAACCTGCCGGTGTACATCGGCATCGAACTCGCGCTCGGCCGCAATGCCGACAAGCACCTTACACGCTGGCAGTTGGCGTTTCTTCCCGACTATCTCGCCGACGATCTGGCGCGCACTCCCGTGGGCGGCGCGTCGCTCGTATCGCAAGATACGGTGCTGTACCGCTCGCAAACGTTGAGTGTTGCCGACCAGGCGCCCAATCGCACCATGCCAGCGCTGGTGCTAGGGCTGCTGTTGGGGGTGTTGGTGTTCGTGCTCGCTCGCGTTGCGCAAACGGGGCTCACTGCGCTGGGCATGATCTGGTACGGCGTTGGCGGCGTGCTCGGCACGGCGCTGCTGCTGGCCGGGACCGTGACCAAGCACATCCCGTACATGGGGAGCAATCTCAACCTCACGCTGGTGTCACCGCTGCTGCTCTTCGCGGCCGTGTGCTGGCTGTGGCGCACGCGCGCGGACTCGCGCGGCCGGGCCGGCCGCGCGTTGCCGGTGATTACCGCGGGTATCGCCGTCGTCGGGTTGGTGGTCATGCACATCCCGGGCGTCGCGCAGGGGAGCATGATGCTGTTCATGACCATGGTGCCGGTGCATGTAGCACTCGCCGTTGTGGCGAACCGCCGCGCAGCTTCGGCAGCGGCGCCCCACACATGAGTGGCGCGTCGCGCGTCGCGATCGGTATCGATGTGGGCGGGACGTTCACCGATCTCGCGGCGTTGCACGACGACGGAACGGTTTCCACCACGAAGGTGCTCAGCGTGCCCGCCGACCGCGCGCAGGGGGTGCTCAACGCGCTGACCGCCGCGTCGCTATCACCACAGGATATTGCGCATATCGCGCATGGCACCACGGTCGTGACCAACCTGCTGCTCGAACGCCGCGGCGCACCGGTGGTGGCGTGCGCCACGCAGGGCTTCACCGATGTACTCGAGCTACGCCGGCAGGAGCGCGCCGCGCTGTACGATTTGGCGCAACATCATCCGGAACCGCTGGTGTCGCGCGCGCATGTCATTGCCGTGCCCGAGCGCATCGTGCCTGACGGTGTAGTGACGGCGCTCACCGATGACGCGGTACAGGCGGTCGTCGCCGACGTGCTCGATCACGCGCGCCAAATCGGGGCAGAAACCGTGGCCATCACGCTGCTGCACGCGTACAGCAATCCTGTTCACGAGCAGCAGTTGGCGCATGCGCTACGCGAAGCCATCGCCGCGCAGCAGCTCACGCTCGACGTGGTGACGAGCCACGAGGTGTTGCCGGAGATTCGCGAGTACGAGCGCATGGCCACCACGGTCGCCGAGGCGTACGCGCGTCCGGCGGTGCGTCGGTACCTCGCCGGGTTGTCCGACCGACTCGCCGCGGAAGGCTATCCGGCGCCTCGCGTCATGACCTCAGCCGGTGGGACGCTCGAAGCGCCCGATGCCGCGCAGCATGCGGCGGCGCTCGCACTCAGTGGCCCCGCTGGCGGCGTGACGGGGGCGGCGGCCATCGCGCGTGCCCTTGGCGTGTCACGCGCGCTTACCATCGACATTGGCGGGACCAGCGCCGATGTGGGGCTCATCGACGACGGGGAGCCGCTCGTCGAGCGTGGTGGCGGGGTGGCTGGCGTACCCATCGCCCTGCCGCGTGTGCTGGTCGAAGCAGTCGCGGCGGGCGGTGGGAGCATTGCGTGGCTCGACGACGGGGGCGCGTTGCGCGCCGGCCCTGAGAGCGCCGGTGCGTCACCAGGGCCGGCGGCGTACGATCGTGGCGGCGAGCGCCCGACCGTGACCGACGCGAATGTCGTCCTCGGTACCATCGCGGCGGGCGAATGGAGCGGCGGCGTGCGCATCAGTCGCGAGAAGGCGCGTGAGGCCGTGATGCGCGTGGCGGCGCCGTTGGGCGTGACGGTGACGAGCCCGGCCGCGTCGTTGATGAAGGCCAGGTTGGAGCCATTCGCCACGCTGTCCATGTGGACCGAGCCCATGCTGGAGGGCCCCGGAACGAGCTCCTGATCGATGAGCGCCATCATCGCAAGGCCGTGGTTCGTGTCCGCGGCGAGGAAGGTCACCTTGCCGTCGGTGCTGATCCCGCCGGCGTTGATGGCGGCGTGAACGGTGGCGAGCGCGTCGCTGCTCCAGCTGATCGGGCTATCGCCGAAGACGGGTGCGCCGATCGGACCGGAGTTGAGGAGGATCCCGCCGCCGATGCTGGAGACGGCGATCTGGTCGGCCGCGGCAAAGGAAGCGGCCGAGGCGACGAGGACGCACGCAAGGAGTGGACGATACATCATGACATTGACCTTTCCTGAGTGTTGAAGCGGTCGCGATGACAGGGCACCCACGCTGGGCTCCAGTCCGCCGCGCGGCTCGCAGGTGCGGATGTCCAGCAAGGTACACCGTTATTTCTTCGGGGCCAGCAAAGAAGATCCAGCTGCACGGCT
>JAIXTI010000065.1 GCA_027484025.1 bacterium | reverse complement strand
GGCTACAACGGCATCACGTTGGTTCCGGCCGTTGCGCGCTCGATCTTCGACGACTTCACGAACATCGCGAACAGCACGAACGCGAACGTCGGTGGCGTTGGCTACCGTCAGTCGCTGTCGTACCGCCCGAACTTCCTGTACCTCCCGCACGACTACGCGGCGCCCAGCATCACGCGCTTCGACGTCAACCGTGGTACCGACGGAACGGCTGCGTTCCAGGACTCGGCGTGGGTGAACGCGGCGTACTTCCTCGCCGGCGCCAACCCGCTGTCGACGCAGAGCTCGCTTCGTTACAACATCGGCGACGGCACGGGCGTAGGCCTGCTTTCGTCGACGGGCAGCGGCGCCCCGAGCGCTGCGGCTTCGACGCGTAACACGCTGTTCAGCGTTTGCGCCCTTGCGGCGGTTCCGACGAGCACGCGCACCGCGCCGCTCGACTGCACCACGCCGGTTGCGACGGGCGGCATCACGGCCACGATCGGCAGCATGAACGTGCCCGAGTCGGCTACGAACTTCACGAACACCGCCTACTTCGCCCAGGTTGCTGAGACGGACCGTCTCGGAAACCGTGCGACGTCGGTCGTCTACTCGTGGGCCAACTCGGCCACCGGTGGAAGCGGCACGGCGACGGCTGGTTCGAGCGTCTACGGTGGCGCGGGTCAGTTCAGCCCGGCCGTCTTCGGCGTCGACCTCACGGCCCCGCAGGTCGCGGTCATCCCGAACACGGGTGCTGGCTCCACGAGCGCGATCATCACGAACTTCGCTCGCACCGACGCCGACTCGATCTTCTCGGCGCAGGGTGTGACGTACGGCACGACGAACAACGCCAACGCGCAGTTCGCCATCCGCTTCACGGATAACCGCTCGGGCTTCCCGACTTGCGTCGAGGCCACCACGGGCGTCGCGAATCAGGGCACGTGCCGCAACGGTACGGGCGCTGGCACGGTCCGCGCTGGTATCTTCGGCATCCAGCGCCGCTCGGCCCCGACCCTCGCGGTCGTGTCGAACGACGCGGTGAACGAGTCGATCATCATCAACTCGAACGCGTCCACGACGGCCACGAACCGTTACCTCAACGTCATCGACGCTCCGGTGTCGAGCTTTGACGGTGCGTTCCGTGAGTTCGCGATCAACATCTTCGGCGCTGCTAACCGCATCGCTGTCGGTGCTGGCATCCCGACGCTGACCGGCGCTGCGCCGGCCGCGACGGTCGCTGGTTACTACACGTTCTCGGGCTCGCTGACGGACCGTGCCGGTAACACCACGACGCTCCCGACTCGCTCGGTCGCGATCGACAACACGAACCCGAACGTTACGGGTATCAACATCCCGGCCGTTCTCACGGGTGGCAGCACGGTGGCGTTTGGCCCGACGGGCACGGACGACCTCGAAGCCATCTCGGGCGACCTGGCCCTGCGTTACCCGCAGCTGCAGTACAACGACGGTCTCGGCGCCGTGGTCGGAGCGCTTCCGAACACGATCCGCTTCCGCCGCGTACCGCACTACTCGGCCTCGGCCCCGTTGGGTCTCTGGCACAATCCGTTCGCGGCTGTCACGGATAACAAGCTCTCCACGCCGGTTGGCCCGGGCACCTCGCTCGCGTCGAACGGTCTGACGGTGCCGGTTCCGTTCATCCAGCAGATCGTGACGGTTACGGCCGGCTTCGCTCCGCCGACCCAGACGCAGATCTTCACGAACCTGTTCACGCCCGGATTCGTCGCGCCTGACGCCCGTCCGAACCAGGTCACTGCGTGGCTGTATGACATCCGCTCGACCTCGACGGTTACGACGTTCGGCAACGGCCGTTCGGCCGCTCTGAGCCAGCCGCTGTTCGCTGGTCAGATCCCGACGCCGTCCACCGCGCTGACGACCAAGGATTGGACGCCGACCGGTGCTGGTATCCAGAACTGGCAGATCTCGACGGTTGCCGGCGTGTCGGAATTCCGCGCCCAGACCTCGACGTCGATCACCAACCCGCCGTTCACCTCGGTGTACATCGTCCGTCAGGTCGGTGCGACCGAGTGGGAATACATCGGCACGGCGACGTACGCCGGTCCGCTCGATCAGGGTGCCAACCGCTTCTGGCGCTACACGCTCTCGTCGTCGTCCTTCGATCAGGGCAACGGTGTGACGATGGCCGCGCTCACCAGCGGCGACCAGATCAAGGCGATCGGTGTCGACGCGCAGGGTAACGGTCTCTCGACCACTACCAGCACGTTCGGTCTCCCGTCGGCTATCCAGAGCGGCTCGACGTTTGGTCCGTTCGTGGTTGCCAACCAGGCCCAGGGTGGCGCGGTGCAGAACATCGCCCTCTCCATCGGCGGCACGGGTGCGGCGGCTGGTGCGAACCTCGTCTACACCTGCTCGTCGAACAACCCGCTGGTCACGGCCGTCATCGACGGTGCGAACCCGGCGCAGTGTAACATCGACGACGCTGGTATCGCCGGTGCGGCTACGCAGGTCACGATCACCTTCACGGTGACGGGATCGGGCGCTGGCTTCTCGACGAGCTCGCTCTCCTCGACGACCATCATCACGCGCAACCCGTAATTCTGGGTAGCATGTGATAAACGAAGGCCCCGCCCTCACGGGCGGGGCCTTTCGTTTGTCCACTGGTCAGCCCCACTTCGTGAACTGAACCAAAGTTGCTAACTTTGGTATTGGCTGCTAACCGGGCGTTCCGCTCTGGCAGGCGCCTGCACGTTCACTCACACACACGCCATTATCATGAAGGCTGCCTTCGTTCGCTTGTCACTCGTTGCGTCCATTACGGCCATCGCGGCCTGCGGTGGATCCGATGAACCCGGATCCGCCCGCCTCAGCAATCTCAAGGAAGGAATGACCCTCACCCAGGCGCTCGACGCCATGGGCAAGGGACCGCTCACCGCCACCTTCTCCGATACCATGCGGGTGCTCAACGGCTACCGCCGCATGCGCTACCTCATGAACGGGGCCGACTTCAACGTCGTGTACTCCCGCGATCTCCCGGGTGACGTCAAAGAGCCGGTGCTGCAGGCCAAGGAAACGCCCATCGTGTTCCGCAACGACACCCTGCTCGGCTGGGGATGGCGCTACTTCGTGGACGAGGGGATGGGCAAGTTCCAGCTCCCCACGCCGCTTCGCGCCATCGATACCATGACCACGCCCCTGGTATCCGATTCCGCCAAGAAGCTGGACTCGGTAGCGGCGGCTGCCGCAAAGGCTGCTCCAGCAAAGCCTGACAGCGTCAAGTAGGTCTGGGTAAGGCCTTCGCGGTCTCACCGCGACCTGGCTTAACGCGAAAAAAGGAACGAGGGCCACCGGATCTGATCCGGTGGCCCTCGTTCCTTTGTTTGCTGAACCAGCTCTCGGCGCGGCCACCAATCAGGAGGCCGCGCCGAGCCACACCGTTACGGCACCGTGGCCGTGAAGGTAATGGGGTTACCCGTGATGCCCGTGCCGGTCGCCGTAGCTGTAAGCGTCCGTGCCCCAGAGCCCGCGGGCATGGTCCAGGAACCAACGGAGGCGAACCCGAGACCGTCAGTGGACACATTCAGCGTGGGCTGTCCGCCCGGGATGGTGCCGTTACCGCCGGCCACCGCAAAGGTGATGACGACGCCCGCCACCGGGTTCCCGAACTGGTCAACAACGCGCACCACTGGCACCGTCGTGACCAATGCACCCGCTACCGCCGCCTGGGTGGCAACCGACGTCGCCGCGACCGTAATCTGCGCCGCCGTCAGCGCCGTTCCAGTCACCACCCACGTGGGTTCAGCGCCGTTGAGCGCCAAGCCCGACACCACCGCACGGATGCGATAGACACCAGCAACGGTCCCGATGCGCCACGTCGTGATCTGCGCCAGACCATCGTTACCGGTGGTCTTGGTGGCACCCGTCAGCGTGTTACCGGTACCGGTCACCACTTCGAAGGTCACCGAGGCACCAGCCACCGGATTACCGTTCGCGTCCACCACACGCAGCGTGGGGAGCGGCGACACGAAGCTGTTCACCGGGAACGCGGGAAGCACCGAATCGCCCACCACCTGCACGGCGGTGGCGGTACCGGCAGTCGCCGTGGCCTGGAAGATCACATCGGCCACACCGGCCAATGACGCGGTGAGCGTCTGAGGGCCAGCAACGGCACTCAAGCGCCAGCTACCAACCGTGGCGACACCGGCCGCGTTCGTGATGGCCGACCCACCGGTCACCGCGCCACCCGCAGACGGCGTGAACGTGACGGTGACGCCCTGCACCGGGTTGCCGCGGTTGTCGCGCACGACGACCGACGGGTTCACCGCGACCGTGGAGCCAGCCGTGGTCGTCTGGTTGTTGCCGGCGCCAATCGAGAGTGCCGACGCCGCGCCGGCCGTGGCCGTGGCGGTGAACGTCGCCGGGTTACCAGCCAGCGTCAGCCCAGTGGCCGTCGCGCGGAGGGTGTTGGTGCCCGGCGTTTCGCCAAGCGTCCAGGCGCCGACTGTGGCCGTGCCGTTGGCATCGGTGAGGGGACGACGGACAACCGCCGAGCCGCCGCCGGAGATCACTTCGAACACCACTTCCTGGCCGACAATGGGGTTCCCAAAGGCGTCCGTGATGCGCACCGCCGGGTCGATGGCAAGCGTGCGGCCTACCGTGGCCGTCTGGTTGTTGCCCGCCACGATCGTGAGCGCCGCCGCGGCCGCGTTGCGGGCCGTGGAGGTGAACACCACCGGCGTGAGCGAGCCCACTGTCGCCGTGAGCGTGAAGGTGCCGGTAGTGGCACCCATCTGCCAACCGTCCGGCGAGGCCACACCGCTCAGGTTGGTGGTCTTGCTGCCACCCACCACCGTGGAGCCGTTGGAGGCCGCGAACGTCACGTTCACACCGGCCACCGGGTTGCCGTTGGCATCGAGCACGCGAATGCTCGGCACCGGCGCCACCAGCGCACCGACCACCGCCGACAGCGTCGTCGCGCTCGTGGCGCTCACCGAGGCCGCCGCACCGGCCGTAGCCGTCGCGTTGAAGGTGACGGGGTTGGCGGTCACGCCGTTGGCCACCACGAGGGCGGTGAGGCGGTTGGCGCCCACGGCAGGGCCGAGCGTCCACGAACCAACCGTGGCGACGCCAGTGGGGTTGGTGACGGCGCCAGCGCCCGTGACGGACCCGCCGCCACCGGAGACGCTGAAGAACACCGAGGTGGCGTTGACCGGATTGTTGAAGCGGTCACGCACGATGACCGAGGGCGCCGTCGCGACGGCGGTGTTGGCCGCCGCGCTCTGGTTGTCGCCGCCCTGAATGGCGACCGAGGCCGGCGCACCGGCAATCGTCTGCGCGACGAAGTTCACCGGCGTCGCCACACCCGTGACGGTGGCCGTGACGCGCTGCTCACCAGCGGTGCCGCCAAAGCGCCAGCTGGTGGTGGCCGTACCGGTGCCGTCGGTCGTGTCGACCGCAGGGGTCACGGTTCCGCCGCCCGCGGCGACTGAGAAGGTGACGATGATGCCGCCGAGGTTGCCGCCACGATCATCGGCAACCTTCACGGTGAGCGGGCTGCTGGCGAGCTCGCCGACGGTGCCGGTCAGGCTGGTCGAGGTGATCGCCGCAAGCGTGGAGGGCGGACGTGGACCGTCATCGCCGTTGCAGGCCGCCAGCAGCGCGGCAGAGGCCGCAACCGCGGGCCAAGTGAACGAAGCGCGTCTCAGCATGGATGTGGGCAATGTGTTGTGGGACAACATGGACAACATGGGAAACAGCGGTACGCGGGAGCGTGTCCGACAGGGAGCATTCACGCCGGGAGCAACTCCCGCGGTCCTACAATGCGTGACAGTAACGCGTGAGCATGATGCTGGAAAGACTCGTGGGACAAGAGCCATTTCCCTTGTGACCATTCACGCAGAGGTCGGCTCGAGCAACGCGCGCAACGGTGTCGGTAATGCCAGCGGTGAAATGCTGAAGACGTCTCCGGCCGCACGCGTCACGGCATGCTGGACGTCAGCGAACGACGGCACCGACAGGCCGGCACGCGCGCATTCCCGCGCCACCGTGCTCATCTCCACACCATCAATGCCGCAGGGCACGGTGTGGTTGAAGGTGGACAGATCGTTCTCCACGTTCAGCGCTACCCCGTGCCAGGTGACCCAGTCACGGGCGTGCACGCCGATACTGGCGAGCTTGGCCCGGGTGCCATCGGGGCGGAGGCGCCAGACGCCCGTCAGCCCCTCCACGCGGGCGCACTCGAGGCCAAAGGTGGCCAGCGCGCGCATGACGATCTCCTCGACCTGCCGCAGGTACCAATGCAGGTCTTTCTTGTGGCGCTTGAGATCCACGATGGGATACGCCACGAGCTGTCCCGGCTCGTGAATGGTGACGTCGCCGCCGCGCTCCACCTCGCGCAACAGAATGCCCTGGGCCTCGAGATACTCCGCACTCGCCAGCAGGTGACCGGGCTTGGTGCTGCGCCCCAGCGTCACGACGGGCGGGTGCTGGACGAGGATGAGGAGATCCTCGGGGAGCTCGCCAGAGATACGAGCCGCGAGCGCGCGCTTTTGCAGCGCCCAGGCGTCGTCGTAGGGGGAGAGGCCGAGGTCGAGGGTGTAGAGGAGCACGGCGGAATATACGGCGGTTTGAACTGCGGAGGGTTGTCCGGCGGTCTACTGGCTAAGGCACTAGCCCTCAGGGTAAAGAACGCAAGAGCACAGGGTAGAGCGCGGTGCCGTTCACTTGGAAAAACAGCCGCGGTTTCCCGGTAGATCGTCCCGCGCTTTGTCCTGTGCGCTTGCGTTCTTTTTCCTGAGGGCTAGTGCCGTCGGCCCGTTGACCGCCGGACCAATCCCACCTCGTGCGGCGAATTGATCGGTCCGGCGAATCGCCGGTTACCGCCTGCTCGAAGAGCAATGCCATGCTGGTCGACGACCCCTCCTTCGTCTTCCTTTTGCACGGCTTCGTAGATAAGATTGCTCCAGCTCCCGCTCCACTTTTCACCGCACGCCCGGTCTCGCGTACGTCAGCGGGGGCTCGTTGAGTCTCAGGTGCAGTTCGTCGCGGATCGCGGCGCCGCAATGCCCGAGGCGGCGCCAGCGGGAGCAGCACCGCGCACACGGCATAGCGCCTTCATCGGCGGACGACTTATCACGGTTGTCGTGGCGCATGAGTCGAGACGACGCGTTGTGATCACCGCGTTCTGATGTTCAGGGAGGAAGTCATGCAGTGGAGCTACGATCCGAGCGTGGATGCACTCACCATCGAGTTCGATGCAAAGCGACACCGCTCGTCGCACACCGACGAAGTCCGGCCTGGCATGCTGCTCGACACAGACGCGAGGGGACGCCCACTCGCGCTGGAGTTCCTGGATGCGAGTACACAGTTCCCGCGCGCCTTGCTCGAAACGCTGCCGTTGCCGAAAGCACTGTTGTCGCTGAATGCGGCCGCGGATCGCGCAGGACTTTCCGCGGCTACGTTGCGCCAGCAGATCCGCAATGGACGGCTCAACGCTGTGAAATGGCACGGGAGCTGGTGGGTCGATGCGGTAGAGCTGCGTGCATACCTCAAGAGTCGGGCCCCTCAGGGGCGGCCGGGGCGGCTTGGCAGGCGGGTGCGGTCGGTGTGAAGCGGAGGCGTTCCTTTCACTGAGTAACGGCGGTTTGAACTGCGGATGATTGGTCCGGCGGTCAACCACGTACGAATCGAGCCCTCAGGAAAAAGAACGCAAGCGCACAGGAAAAAGCACGGTGCCGTCCACTTCAACCACAACCGCAGTTGAGGTTCGTGTGAACGGCACCGTGCTACTCCCTGTGCTCTTGCGTTCTTTTTCCTGAGGGCTAGTGCCGTAGCCAGTAGACCGCCGGACCAGCCCCCCGTAGTTGAACCGCTTTACGCGTGCAGCATCTTGCCGAGCGAGTCGAGCACCGCCTCGCCAATGGCTTCGGACAGCGTCGGATGCGCGTGCACCGCGAGATCGATCTCCTCGACGGTGAACTCGTTTTCGCGCGCCACGACCAACTCGTGAATGAGCTCCGTGGCGTGTGCACCCACGATGTGCGCGCCCAGAATTTCGCCGTGCTTGGCATCGCGAATGATCTTCACGAAGCCGTCGGTCTCACCACTCGTACGCGCACGGCCGTTCGCGCTGAACGGGAACTTGCCGATCTTGTAGTCGAGCTTCTGATCCTTGCACTGCTGCTCGGTGAGGCCGATGCTCGCGACTTCGGGATGGCAGTAGGTGGCGCTCGGAATGTTCTTGTAGTTCACCAGATGCGCGTGCTGTCCGCCCAACAGATCGGCGAGCACATGCCCCTCACGCGAACCCTTGTGCGCCAGCATCTGATTGCCCGCCACATCTCCAATGGCGTAGTAGCCCGGCACGCTCGTCTCGAACTTCTCGTTGATCTTCACGAAGCCACGCTCGCTCTTCGCGATGCCAACGGCTTCGAGTCCGATCTTCTCCACGTTGGGCGCGCGGCCGGCGGCCACGAGCACCTTTTCCACCTCGAGCGTCTGCGTCTGCCCACCCGCTTCGACGGTCATGCTCGCGCCGGTCTTGGTGACCTTCACGTTGGAGATCTTGGCGCCGGTCATGACATCGATCTTGCGCTTCTTGAACGCTTTGGCCAGCTCGGCGCTGCAATCGGCGTCTTCGATGGGCAGGATGTTCGCCGCCACTTCGATGAGTGACACCTTCGTGCCGAAGCTCGCGAACACGTCGGCAAACTCGCAGCCCACCGCGCCGGCGCCGATGACGGCCATCGTGGCCGGCGCCTTTTCGGCGACGAGCACGTCGTCACTCGAGAGCACGATGTTCTTGTCGAGCTCGAGGCCGATTTGCGGCAGCCCCTTCACGCGTGAGCCGGTCGCAATGACGACGGCCTTCTTGGCCTCGTGCGTTTCCTTCTTGCCGTCGGCGCCGGTGACGGTGACCTTCTTGCCCTTGTCGAGCAGTCCTTCACCGCGGATCCACTGCACCTTGTGCTTCTTGAACAGGAACTCGACGCCCTTGGAGTTCTGCGCACTGATGGCGCGCGAACGCTTCATGGCGGGGCCGAAATCGAACGTCACGCCGTCGAGCGTGATGCCGTGTTCGGCAGCCTTGCCGATCTTCTGAGCGAGGCCTGCGCTCTCGAGGAGCGACTTGGCGGGAATGCACCCCCAGAGCACACAGGTACCGCCCAGCGCTTCGCGCTCGATGACGGCAACCTGCATCCCGAGCTGGGCGCAGCGAATGGCACACACGTATCCGGCGGGACCACCGCCAAGAACGATGACGTCGAAAGAAGCCATGATTGTCGGGGAAAGCGGTTGAGCCGGCGGAACCGGCACCCGCAATCTAGCGGCGGGGCGGGGTGTGTGTGGGGCCACGGCTCGATGGCTCGCTCTCTCTGGCACGTGCCCGACGGAGGGAGCTGCAGAGGTGGGGAGCTGAGTACGAGCTACTCTAGCGTGAAATCTCGAGCGAGCTCACGCAATCTGGGAAACGGATCCTGTTGGTCGACCGCCCCTTCGGCGATCGCCTCCGCTAGAGGCGAGCGCTGCAAAGCAACGTACAGGTCGACCGGAGATGCGGGACGGCGTTTTCGCCGAGGACCAAGACTCATGTGCTCTCCAGGTTCTGATGAGCTCTCGAAAGCAGGGCGTATTCGCCAGACTTTTGAAGTTAGATCCCGTTCGATGAACACACAAAACTCCAACCCAAAGCTCAGGGCTCGTCTACCGTTTGGAAGCAGACGGCTCATGGGCTCCCTCAGCTCCCCAGCTCCCCAGTTCCCCAGGCTCCCTCCGTCGGGCACGTGCCAGATCGAAGGAGCCACGGAGCTGTGAAGGCGAAGAGAACGGCCCTCAACGCTACTGCGGCACCACGGTACTGCGCACGCCATCGGAGAACACCACCTCGACGGCCCGGCCCGCTGTGGCTACCGCGGCCCCTGAGCGGCGCACAAAGCCCATGACCTCGCCGGTCGCGGCGTCACGGACCATGGCCATGGGGTAGCGGCTGTTCTGCCAGCGTACGGTCACGGCACGCGCTGAGCGCGATACGGCCGCGGCGGGGTCGCTACTCAGCCCCAGCGCCTGCGGAGCGCCGGAGGCGGCTGGCGCGGTGATGGCGCGGCGCACGGCGCTGCGCAGGGGCAGGCGGGCGTCGGTCACCCGCAGCTCGGCGAGCTGTGCCTCGAGCGTCGCCGACCAAGGCACGACCACGGCGAACTGGCGTTCCTCATGACCGGGGAGAATGTGGTCCACCACGTTCGCCTCGAGCGGCAGCTGCAACAGAGCGCCGCCGTTGGCATCGAGCAGCTCAACGCGGTGCGTGGGGTTGCGTGCGGCCGGCGTGACCGGCGCCGAAACGCGGAACGCCGGCTCGAGACGAACCTCGCCGTCGACGACACGCCCCCACACCAGCAGCCCCTCGCCCTTCACATTCGCCGACGCGACGAGGCTGCCAGCCGACTGGCGATAGTTCAGTGCGGCGGTCCAGTTGTAGTCGCTGATCCAGTTGTTGCTGCAGTAACTCATGATGTCGGTCGCACTGTTCGACACGATGGTGTTGCTGCTGCTGTTCCAGCCAAAGGCGCCAATGACGCCACCGGCGTACGGATAGCTGGGATCACCGCTGGTGCCGCACGGCGCGTGATTGCGCGAGAAATTGTGCCCCCACTCGTGCGCCGCGACGTTATCGCCGCTCGGCAAAAAGTCCCAGCCAACGGAGGCGCGACCCGGCACGTAGCCGTATCCCGCCACGCCGCTGTTGTACGTGGTGCGGACGACGCCGTAGTAGTACGTGGACGTCGGCGCGCCGTCGGTCGCGCGGAGCGTGTTGATCTCGCTGAGTACGGTCAGCCAGTTGCCGTTGGCGTCACCCGACTGGAGCACGGTGGCCGACGACGTGAAGGGCGCGCGCACGTCTGAGACGACCGTGGAGATGGGCCAGATGCGCCGCGTGGTCGTGAGGAACGATTCCCGGTTGCCGGTGGTGACCCGTCCAGTGTCCGTGCCGACCACCACGGGCACGAAGCGCACGGTGAAGGTGGGCGCGTTGACCACGTTGATGGCCTGCGGGGTGCCATTCGACGGCCACACGTTATCCGCGCGATTGGCATCGGTGACGGCTTGCGTGGGGTCGAGATCGACGAGGACGCGCGTCGTGGGCCGGATGTTTACCGCGGGCACGGTCAGGTTCCACGTGGAACTCAGCGTGCCCTCGGCGATCGCCGTGCGTACGCTTGCTTCCGGCGCGGGAATGGTGTTCGTGGTCAGCAGTGTCGCGCCGTCATACACGCGAACCCGGACATCGGGGCGTGCCGTGTTGGCGCCCGTTGCGGTGACGAAGACCCGCAGCAGCGCCGTCCGGTTGGAGACAAGTGCGACCGAGTTGTCGAGCTTCTGAATCGCCTGCGTGAGGTAGACGTTACTGATGGTGTAGTTGAGCCCCGACGGCGTGGTGGGCGGGGCCGCGTAGCTGAACGACGTGGCCGCATTTCCGCCGGCGGTCACCGCGACGGTCTGCGACGTCGGTGTTGGCGTGTACGTGATGCCGGCGTCGACGACGGACGACGCGGCCACGGTCCAGGTGCCGGCGCTGAGGCCGGTCACGGTGCCGGCGCCATTGAGCGTGCGCGAGACGCCAGGACCCGTGAAGGTGAACACGGGCACCGCCCCTGAGGGGACCCCCGATGCGCTCACCGTCACGGCGCCACCGGGGACGGTATACGTCACGGTAGCCCCGGCGGCGACGGGCGACGCGACGACGTTCACCGTCTGCGAGGCACTGGCTGGCGTATACGTGGTGGCGCCCACCGACACCGCCAAGGCGCTCACCGTGTAGCTCCCGGGAATCAGTCCCGTGATCGTGGTAGTCGACGCGACGGTGCGGGAGAAACCAGCGGGGCCGCTCACTGTCACGTTGCCCGCCGTGCCATTCGGGAGGCCGCTTACCACCACCGCGAGCGAACCGGTGGTGATGTTGTACTGCACGCCGAAGCGCAGCGTGTCACCGGGGAGCACCGTCGCGTCGTACGACGCCGGTGTGGGCGCGTACGTGCCGGTGGCGTTGGTGACCGGCGACGCGGCCAGACGCCAGCGGCCGGCCAACGCCGGCACGGAGCGATAGCTGGTGCTCACCGCAATCGTCGCGTTGCTCGGATCGGTGAGGACGATTGCCGATGCCGTTCCGCCGGGCAGTCCGCTTACGGGGACATCGACGACGGTGGGGACGAGCACATAGGTCAACGAGGCCGCCGCGGGCGTGGCGCCGGCAGTCACGTCGAGCGTGGCCGAGCCGGCGGTGAGGCCGGAGAGCACACCGAACGCATCGGTGGCACTGCGCACGATGCGCGGCGTGAACGTGTAGCGACCGGGCTCGAGGCCGCGCACCGTTTCCGTGGCGGTGATGGTCCGCGTGTAGCCCGAGGGGCCAGTCACACGTACGTCACCGGCGAGTGCGGACGGCAGACCGTTCAACGTGAGCGTAAACGCGCCGGACGCGAGCGTGTAGTTGAACGCGGCCGGTGTGAGGCCGTTGGTGGTGATGGTGACCTGCTGCGAGGCGGGCGCCGCGGCGTAGCGGTCGGTGCCGCTCTGTACGGGCGCCGCCGACACGGTGTAATTCCCTGCAGGGAGCGAGTCGATGGTGCCGGCGCTGGTAAAGCTGCGATCGTAGCCGCTCCCCACCACGCGCAGCGAAGGCGCCGCGCCGTCGGGAAGTCCTGTCGCTTGCAGCACCAGACGTCCCACCTGCGCGGCGTACACCACGGGGGCGGGCGATGCGGTGAGCGACGCCACGACATCGAGCGTGAGTGTGTCGTTGGCCGGGCGGTACGTAATCCCATTCTGCGCGACGGCACTGCTGATGACGCGGTAGCGGCCCGGCTCGAGTCCGGTGAGCGTGCTCGTGGCGGTCACCGTGCGCGCGGTGGTATCGGGACCGACAACGCGCACGTTGCCGTTGAGGCCCGCGGGAAGCCCCGTGACCGCGACGGCAATGGCGCCGGTGGCGACCTCATACGACAGCGCGACGCGAGCGGTATCGCCGAGGCTGACCGTGGTGTCGTAGCTCGTGCGCGACGGAGCGTAGCGCGCGCCCGCCACGGTGACACTCTGGGCGGTGAGCGCCCACGTATCACGCGTGGTGGGAATCCCCGTCGGTGCGGGGGCCGTGAGCGTGGTGCTCTGCGTCACCGTCGTGGTACCACCGCCGGGAAGCGTGACAGTGACCGCCGCATCGGCGCCGGTGGGCAAACCGCTCACCGCCACGCCGAACGCTGAGGGGAGCGCGCGGTACACCGCGCTCACGTTCACCGGCGCCGCCGAGGGGACGTTGATCTCGTAGGTGGCCGGTGAGGAGGCAAAGACGCCAATGGCGGTGCGAATGGGGCGCACAGTGACCGTGTAGCGGCCGGCGGGCACGTCGCCCCAGCTGGTGCCGTTCTGCGCGGTGCGCGTGAACGAGGCACCGGGCAGGGGCCCGACGATCAGAATGTCGCCGCTCTCGCCAGACGGGAGCCCGCTGCTGGCGACACTGATCAACCCTGGCGGCACCGGCGCTGGGGCAATGGGCGGCGGCGTCGGGGTCGTCGGCGCGTCTCCGCCGCCGGCGCAGCCAGCGAGGAGGATCGACAGGGAAAGGGCGAGGGCGCGGCGGCAATCGATCGTCATTGGTCGTCGGTGCGGGGTTCATTAACGGACGATCAGGTTGGCCGAACATCACGTGTGGTTAATCGCCCCGGGTCGTCGGTGTCCCCCTTCGCGCTTTCCTTCGGGGGCGGCCGTGCGCTGGCGCGCCGGCGCCGCCCCCTCAGAGACGCGCGGCGGGGGACACCGACGCCCCGGGGCTCGCATCGCGCGCTGGTCGGGGGTGGGGGCGCGGCGCTCTCGCGCGCGGGGCTGGGGCAGGGTCTGGGTCTGTGTCAGGGTCGGGGTCGGGGTCGAGGCCAGCCCGTCGGGGCGCCGTACACCCCCGTCAGCGCGTCTTTTCGGGGCGACGCCGGCGCTTCAGCGCCCGGCCGCCCCGAAGCAACGCGCCAAGGGGGTGTACGGTGACCCGGCGGGCGGTTCGCACACAGGGAAATCCCCCCGACCAAGACCAAGACCAAGACCAAGACCAAGACCCAAACGCAAAAGGCCCCAGCAAGCGCTGGGGCCTTTTGTCCTGCCGTCTGCAACCTGCCGTCTCCCGTCTCAGAACAGCATCATCATCGGGGCTTCCAGCAGCTGCCGCAGCGTCTGCAGGAACTTCGCGCCCACCGCGCCGTCGATGATGCGATGGTCGCAGCTCATCGTGACGCGCATGCGCTGACGCGGCACGAACTGGCCGTTCTCCCACACGGGCTTGGTCTCGGTCGCGCCCACCGCGAGGATCGCCGCTTCGGGCGGGTTGATGATCGCCGTGAACTGGTCGATGCCGAACATGCCGAGGTTGGAGACGCTGAACGTTCCCCCCGTGAACTCGGCCGGCTGCAGCTTCCGTTCACGCGCACGCTTGGCCAACTCGCGCGCTTCCTTGCCGATCGCTCCAAGACCCTTGAGATGCGCATCGCGGATGACCGGCACAATGAGCCCGTCGTCCGTCGCCACCGCCATGCCCACGTGCGCGGCGCTGAAGTAGCGAATGCTGTCGCCCATCCAGTGCGCGTTCACTTCCGGGTGACGCGTGAGTGCGATCGCGACCGCTTTGATCACGATGTCGTTCACCGACACCTTGAACTGATCGCCGGCCGCCACCATCTGTTCGCGCAACTTGCCCACGTTCGTCATGTCGATCTCCGACGTGAGGAAGAACGTGGGGATCGGGCCGATCGATTCGCCCAGGCGACGCGCGATCGTCTTGCGCATCTGCGTGAGCGCAACATCCTTGTGCTCGCCGTCGATCTGCATGCTGACCGCAACACCAGTCGGCTTGCTGCCCGCACTCGGCGCCGCTGCGGCAACAGGCGCGGCAGGAGCCGCAACCGCCGCCGCTTCGATGTCGCGGCGGATGATGCGGCCACCTGGACCACTGCCCTGAATGCCCGCCAACGCGAGCCCCTTCTCGGCGGCCAGGCGGCGCGCCAACGGCGACGAGCGCGTGGAGCCCGCCGGTTCCGCTGCTGCAGGCGTCGGAGCCGGAGCCGCCGCCGCAGGTGCGGCCTCAGCAGGAACGGGCGCCGAAGCTGCAGCGGCAGCCGCCGCGGGCGCCGCCGCAGCGGCCCCACCACCCGAGCCGAACGCCGAAATGTCTTCGTCGGCCGCGCCAATCACGCCGATGAGGTTGCCGACCGGTGCCGTCGCGCCTTCTTCGATGAGACGCGCCCGCAACACGCCGTCGCCACGCGCGACGAGCTCCATGATCGCCTTGTCGGTCTCGACCTCGGCAATCGTGTCGCCCGACTTCACCACGTCGCCGACGTTCTTGGTCCACTTCGCCAGACGTCCCTCCTCCATGGTCGGGGAGAGCGCCTCCATCAATACTTTGGTCGCCATGTGATCGCCTTTGGGGTGAACCTGGTCAGTCGATGTAAAGAACCTGCTTCACCGCCGCGATCGTCTTGGGGACGTCGGGCTTGGCGGCCTTCTCCAAACTCTTCGTGTACGGCATGGGCGCATCGGCCTGATGCACGCGCAACACCGGTGCATCGAGATCATCGAAGCAATGGCGCTGCACATAATCGACCACCTGCGCGCCGACGCCGCACACTTCCCACCCTTCTTCCACGACGACGGCACGATTCGTCTTGCGCACCGACGCGACAATCGCGTCGACATCCATGGGCCGAATGGTACGCAAATCGACGACGTCGCAGCGAATGCCTTCCTTCGCGAGCTGATCGGCCGCCTGCATGGCCACCAGCACCATCTTGCCGTGCGTGATGAGCGAGCAGTGATCGCCTTCGCGCTTGAGATCGGCCTTCCCGAGCGGGATGACGTACTCTTCCTCGGGCACTTCGCCCTTGGTGTTGTAGAGCATTTCGCCTTCGAGGAAGCACACCGGGTTGTCGTCGCGGATGGCAGCCTTGAGCAGCCCCTTCGCGTCGTACGGCGTGCCCGGCGCCACCACCTTGAGCCCGGGGATGTGCGCGAGCCACGATTCGAACGCCTGCGAGTGCTGTGCACCCAGCTGCAGCGCCGCACCGTTGGGGCCGCGGAACACCATCGGCATGGGGAACTGACCGCCCGACATGTACAGCATCTTCGCGGCGACGTTCACCACCTGGTCGATGGCGAGCAGCGCGAAGTTCCACGTCATGAATTCGATGATGGGACGCAGGCCGCACATCGCGGCACCGACGCCCACACCCGCGAATCCGAGTTCGGTGATCGGCGTGTCCACCACGCGCATCTCGCCGAACTCCTGCAGCAGTCCCTTCGACACCTTGTACGCACCCTGATAGACGGCGACTTCTTCACCCATGAGGAAGACGCGATCGTCGCGGTGCATCTCTTCGCGCAACGCCTGATTGAGGGCGTCGCGATACGTGATCAATGGCATGGTCGTGGCGCTCTCAGCTCGTGGTTTCGACGAGGATGTCTTCCATGAGCGCCTCGAGCGGCAACTCCGGGCTCGCTTCCGCGAAGTCGATGCTTTCCTGCACGATCTTCTTGATCTCTTCGTCCATCGCGGTGACTTCGGCGGCGGTGATTTCGCCCGCGTCTTCCATGCGCTGACGGTGCAGCGAAATGGGGTCACGCTTGAGGTACTGTTCGAGCTCTTCCTTCGTGCGGTACGTGCCGCTCACCGCGTCGGACATGGAGTGGCCCATGAAGCGATACGTGCGGATCTCGAGCAGCGTGGGCATGCTTTCCTTGCGCGCGCGCTCGATGGCTTCGGCGGTCGCCTTGCGCACGGCAATCACATCCTGTCCGTCCACCACGTCGCGCGGCATATCGTACGACGCGCCGCGCTTGTAGATGTCGTGAATGGACGACGCGCGCTCGAGCGCGGTGCCCATGCCGTAGCGGTTGTTCTCAATGATGAAGATGCAGGGCAGCTTCCAGAGCGCCGCCATGTTGAGCGCCTCGTGAAACGCGCCCGTGTTCACCACCGATTCGCCCATGAAACAGGCAATGACCTGATCGCCGCCGCGGTAACGGATGGCGAAGCCCACGCCCGAGGCAATCGGTACATGGCCACCCACGATGCCGTGACCGCCCAGGAAACCGAGCTGCTTGTCGAACATGTGCATCGAGCCGCCCTTGCCCTTCGCGCAGCCGTCCTGACGGCCGAAGAGTTCGGCCATCACCGCACGCGGCGTCATGCCACGCGCGAGCGCCTGCCCGTGATCACGGTAGGTCGTGATGATGTAGTCGTCGGGGCGCAGCAACGAGATGATGCCCGTGGACACCGCCTCCTGGCCGATGTAGAGGTGGCAGAAGCCACCAATGCGGCCGATCGCGTACATCTCGGCGGTCCGTTCTTCGAAGCGGCGCTGCAGGAGCATGCTGTAGAGCAGCTCCTTGTGCAGGGCAGCGGTGTTGTCCGTCTTCACGGTCACCTGGGGGTCGGATTTCTTCTTGGGAGGCATCAGAACAACAGAGGGGGAGTGTTGGGTGGTGCGTTCTGAGTGATCAGGCTAGTGATGCGGCCTGGACTTGCTCCCAGGCGTGGTAACTCGAGCGTACGAGTGGTCCGCTTTCGACGTGCTTGAAGCCCATGCGCATGCCGATTTCGTAGAGCTCGCGGAACTCTTCCGGCGTGACGTACCGATCGAGCTCGATGTGTGAATCGGAGGGGCGCAGATACTGACCGAGCGTGAGGATGTCCACGTCGACCGCACGCAGGTCCTTCATGACTTCCACCACTTCCTCGTTGGTCTCGCCGAGGCCGAGGATGATGCCGGTCTTGGTGGGGATGTCGGGGGCGATGCGCTTGGCGGTCCGGAAGATCTGCAACACGCGCTCGTAGCGTCCGCCCGGACGCGCCTTCTTGAAAAGACGCGGGACCGTTTCGGTGTTGTGATTGTAGATCTCCGGCCGCGCTTCGAGCACCGCGCGGATGGAGTCTTCGTTCCCCTGAAAATCGGGGACGAGCACTTCGACCGAACAGCCGGGCAGGCGCTGATGAATCTGCCGGATGGTTTCGGCAAAGATGTACGCGCCGAAGTCGGGAAGGTCGTCACGGTCGACCGACGTGATGACCGCGTGGCGGAGGTCCATACGCGCGATGGCTTCGCCGACGCGCTTCGGTTCCTCGATGTCGTACTCCGGCGGTTTGCCGTGCGCGACCGCGCAGTACGCGCAGTTGCGCGTGCAGACGCTGCCCAGGATCATGAACGTGGCGGTGCCATGCTGCCAGCATTCCCCGATGTTGGGGCAATGCGCCTCTTCGCACACGGAATGGAGATTGAGCTCCTTCATCATGTGCTTGAGACGGATATAGTTTTCTCCGCCCGGGGCTTTGACCTTCAACCACGACGGCTTCCGTTCAGGAAGCGCCTCGCGGCGATGCCGCCCCATGATCTGTACCAGCTGCTCAGCCATATCGGCACGGTAGTGCCCGGGGTGGGCCCGGGACGTGAAGTGGGGAAGCTAGCCCTGTGCACTGTTTCCGGAAACAGTAGCGTAACCTCTTAATTCAATATAGCCGGCATTCTCCTCTCGGGTGAAACTTCCCGGCTGGTCAATCGTAGAGCCGGAAGACCCCTTTTTCGCGCTGAGGCGCTTATGCTCCGCACTCTGTTTACCGTTGGACTCGTCGCCCTGTTGGGGCTCGTGGCGCTCAAAGTCGTATTTGGCCTGCTGGGCCCGCTGGTCGCCTTGCTCTTCTGGCTGATCGGGCTCGCGATCAAGGTGCTGCTGCTGGGCGCGGTGGTGTACTTCATTGTCCGTCTCGTCAGCCCGGTGACGGCCGAAAAGATCGAGCGCGCCTTCCGGAGCTGAGTCCCGCTCCGAAGCCTTCTGGCATACAAACGCGGCCCCGTGCATTTGCACGGGGCCGCGTTCGTTTGCGCAGGGTGGGCGCCCTACTCGTCGCCGGCCGACGGCACGTCGGGCGCGTCGGCCGGGCCATTGCCGCTCCCATCACCCTCGCCCTTGTCCTTGCGACCACGGGACCGGCGGGCGCCGCCGCGGCGACCACGACGACCACGACGGCGGGGGCGAGCCGCCCCTTCGGCCATGCTCTCGATGCCACCGGCCTCATCGTCGTCACCGTCATCGCCATCGTCAGCGCCGGAGTCGCCCTCGCCCTCAAGGGCCTCCTCATCGCTCGCGGCTTTCCGCGGACGGCGCGGTCGCACCGGCTCTCCATCGATGTGATCACCGGGGAGGAAACGGACCTCTTCGTCGGGCTCAGGCGAACGCGGCGTGCGCGCCGGTTCACCGTCATCCCCGGCCTCGCTCTCGGTGCCCTCACCGTTCTCCGCGCCCTCGACGCTGCCTTCCTTCTTGCGACGCCCCCGGCGCGAACGGCGGTTACGCCGGCGCTTGCGAGCCGGCTGACCGTCGGCGTCGACCGTGCCGCCGTCGCCCTCCTCGCCACCTTCGCCGTTCGATTCGGCGTCCGTGTCGTCGGTGTTGTCGTCACCGTCGACATCCGCCGGTTCGGCGCGGGGCTTCCGATCTCGAACCGGCGGCGTCGGGGACGTTTCGCGCTCAGCGGCTTCAGGCGCGGGCGCCACGCCGAGTGTTTCGGCGGGCTCGGCCGAGGTCGACGACACACGCTCGTCCGTGAACACGTCATCGCTGGGCGGACGCGGCTCGCGGCGCACGGGTGCGGCGAACGGATCGTCCAGTTCCAGGGTCGCATCGGCGAAAGCGGGTGGCTGCTCGCGGCGACGCGGCGAACGCGCCTCATTTGCCCGTTCCCCACGTGGACTACGTCCCTTTTCGCCACCATCGCGTGGTGGGCGCTCGCCACGCGGCAGGCGCTCCGGCCGTTCCGGCTTGTCGCCGCGAGCCGGACGCTCGGTCCGCTCCGTTCGCTCGGGACGTGTTTCCGGACGCGCCTCGGCGCGAGGCGGTCGCTCCGTTTCCGTGTCCCGCTCACGCGGACGCCGGCGACGCGGATCGGGAGCGGGCTCGCCATCGATACCGCGGGAGCCGTCCCGTTCGCGCACCTTTTCCCGCAACCGCTCGACCGAGAGTTCCGGCGCTTCGTCGCGGCGCTTGCCACCGGAGCGCGGTCCACGACGCTCGTCGGGAGCGCTACCTTCCGGTGCCGACGACCCGACCACAGCACGACGTCCACGGGCGCTCCATGCCCACTTGAGGACACCGAGCGCGTCGGTCATCGCCACGCGGCGGGTGTCGCGCATGCGCACCCCGTACGTGGGCTCCATCGGCACCGATTCCACGCGGCGCGCATGCGGCGCGAGAGTCAGCAGCAGGTCGGTATTGGCGGTCCAGCTGTCGCCACTGACCAGTGGCGCGCTCCCGGCCACGCGCAGGGCTTCGCGCAGGGCGGAGATGCGCACGAGGCGCATCGTCGCCGTGAGGTCCTTCACACCCTCGACTTTGACGAACGGGCGCATGGCCCAGTGTCCGTACTTGAACAGCCGCTTGACGGCCGTTGGCGCATCGGCGACGGTGAGTCGCTCACCCACCACCAGATCGGCGCCTCCCTCGAAGCGGCGTGCGAACTCCGGCACGATGCCCGGCGGATCGGTGAAATCCCCCTGCAGCAGCAGGACGGCGTCGCGACGGGGATAGCGCGTCTGCGCGGCAATGTGGCGCAGCAGGGCATCTACCGACCCGGCATAGCCCAGGCGCGTAGTCCCGCGCAGGACCGACACCGGCATCGCCCGCTCGTACTGCTCGGCCACCATCGCCGTGTCGTCGGTGCTCGCGTCGTCGTATACGACGACCTCGTATTCACGCGGAAACTCGGCCAATACCGTGCGGAGCCGCCAGAGCAGCACGCCGATGGTGGCAACTTCGTTATGCGCGGGAATGGCGAGGTAGAGCACAGGAGCGATTGAGGGGCGGTCTGGCGTGGCGACGGGGCGTTCGGCGTCCCGACACTGGCGTACTGGTGTGCGTCGATAATAACAGTCTGAGAGCCCCAATGGTGGTGAATCGCGGCGAATGGTCGTTTTTAGCCCTTCCGGGGCCATATCGCGTTCGGTACAGCAGCGGTCTACCTTTCGGGAATGTTCGACGAGATCCGTGACACGCTGCGCCAGTTTTCCTCCCGCCTCGATCCCGATGAGCGCCGCCGCATGGGCAGCGGCATGCGGGACGCCATGGTGCACGCAAAGCTGGCCATTCAGGACATGCGCACCGCGCTGGCCACTACGGAGTCGCGTCTCAAAACGGAGCAGGCCGAGCTCGACACGGTCCGTCGCCGCCAGGGACTGGCCGCGCAGATCGACGATGCGGAAACCGTCGCGATCGCCGAACGCTTTGCCGCGCAACACGCGGAGCGTGTGGCGATGCTCGAGTCGAAGCGCATGGTGCAGCAGCAGGAGCTGGAGTTGGCCGAGCGGGAGTACGACGCGATGAGTGCGGACCTCAAGCGGGTGATCTCGGGTTTCGCCCCGGATCAGTCGTCGCCGGAAGCGGCGGCCGCACGCGAAGTCGACGCCTTGCTCTCCGACGATCCGGCCGCGGCCGGTGTGGACCTCCCGCCGCCGCCGTCCCGCCGTAGTCGTGCCGATCGTGAGGCCGATGCGGAAGCGCGACTCGCGGCTCTCAAGCGACAGCTCGGCAAATGATCGTCGGTGTGTCGCGGCGGTGCCGCGCACATGCGGTTGCCGCCGTTGCCTTGTGTACGCTCAGCGTCTCGCCGCTCCGTGCGCAGAATGCGCGTACCGACAGCGTGCGGCGGACACCAGTGTCGAGCCAGGGCGTTCTCCCGGTCACCGGCTGCTCGGGGCAGGTGATCAGCGACATCATCGTCATCACGCAGCCGCCTTTTACGGACCGCTTGCCGCGGGATCTTGAGTGGGTGCGCCGCACGGTGCGGGCGATGCACAGCAACACGCGGGACCAAGTCATCCGGCAGTTTCTGTTGCTCAAGGTCGGTGAGCCGTGCAATCAGATCAAGCGCGCCGAATCGGAGCGCATTCTGCGTGCACAGCCATATCTCGTCGACGCGCGCATTCGGGCGTACGACGATGAAGCCGGTGGTGTGCGTCTCGAAGTGGAAACACGAGACGACTTCAGTCTGCTCTTCGAACCGATGTTCCGCGGTACGGCGCCGGTGTTTCGCGGCATGCGCCTTGGCGAGAGCAATCTCGATGGCAGCGCGAAACAGGTTGCGGTGGAGTGGCGCGACGGACTCGCGTACAACGATGTGCTCGCCATGCGCTACACCGACTATCAATTTCTCGGGCAGCGCGACGAACTGCGCCTCGAGGCCCGCCGCAATCCGTTTGGCCAGCAGTTGCAGCTCGATGTGGTACGCCCGTATTACACCGATTTGCAGCGGCTCGCGTGGGTCGCCAGTGTCGGAGGTACTCGCGAACCTATGCGTCTGTTGCGCGGCCCCATCGAGCAGAACGCGGTGAACGTGCGGCGCGCGTATGGCAACATTGGGGCACTCACCCGCGTCGGCCCCGTGGGTCGTCTCAAGCTGGTGGGGTTCTCGCTCACGCGCGAAGACGAACGCACCGATTCGATACCGTTGCTGCTGGGGCGCGAAGGGCCACGCCGCGACACGTTGGGGGCAGCACCGGGACAGTACATCGCGCAGAACGTGATGCGCGCCAACGTACTGCTTGGCTTCCGCGCCATTCGCTTCGTGCCGGTACGCGGCTTCGACGCGCTCACGGGCGCGCAAGACATTCGCGTCGGCGTTCAGGTGGGCGTGGCCGCTGGCCATTCGCTGCGCATTGGCCCCGCCGTGGACAACGATCGCTTTCTCGCCACCAACATTTATCTCGGATGGGGCGGCGAAAAGTGGTTCGCCGGCGCGCAGGGGATTACCGAAGCACGCTACAGCGTCGACCGCGACCGGTGGGAGAACGTGTTGGGGAGCGGACGGGCCGCCTGGTATTTCCGTCCGGCCGTGCGACAGACCACGGTACTGCAGGCAGAATGGGCCACGGGGCGTCGCATGCAGGCGCCCTTTCAGGTGTCACTCGCCGATCGCGAAGGCGGACTGCTTGGTCATCGGCGTTCGCGTGAGCCTGGTGCACGTCGCATGGTGTTCCGTGGCGAACAGCGATTCGTGATTCCTACGCGCTTCAATGTGGCCGACGTCGGTCTCGCTGCCTTTGCCGAAGCCGGCCGCCTGTGGGCGGAGCGTTCGGTGCCGTATTCGGTGGATACTCCATGGCGCGGGACGCTCGGCGTGTCGTTTCTCGCGGCGGTTCCGCCGCGCTCACGGCGGTTGTGGCGACTCGATGTCGGCGTGCCGGTCAGTAATGATCAGTTCAAGCAATTCGAAATTCGACTGTCGTCGGCAGACCGCAGCCGCACGTTCTGGCGCGATACGCGCGACGTGGAGCGGAGCAGGGAGCGGACGGCGCCGACGTCGTTGTTTACCTGGCCGTGATGCCGGTTGTACTGCGGTGGATTGGTCCGGCGGTTCACCTGCTACGGCACTAGCCCTCAGGGTAAAGAACGCAAGAGCACAGGGAAAAGCGCGGTGCGCTTCACCAATAAACCACAACCGCAGTTGTGGTTTGGTGTGGACGGCACCGCGCTTTGTTCTGTGCTCTTGCTGTCTTTACCCTGAGGGCTAGTTCCGTTGCTAGTAAACCGCCGGACCAAACACCCGTAGTTCAGGCCTTCACGTTCGCCATCATCTTGCGAATCGGCACCACCATCGCCAGCAACACTGCCGTGCTCACGAAGAGCGCAATCGCCGTCCAGCTGAACACCGCCGGTGTCTGCTCCACCTTGGTCGGATCGACGTGTCCGCCCACTAAGCCTGCCACGAGATTGCCGACCGACGCCGCAAGGAACCAGATCCCCATCATCTGTCCCACATACCGGCGCGGTGCCAGCTTCGTCATTGATGACAGGCCCACGGGGCTGAGCGACAACTCGCCCCACGTTTGCAGCAGGTAGCTGAAGATGAGCCACCACGGCGAGACCAGCACACTGCCGCCGCCGGCGACGACCTTGTTCGCCGCGAAAACCATGATCTGAAAGCCCAGTCCCGCGAGGGCGAGGCCGAGCGCGAACTTGGCGGGGCTGGACAGGTCGAGGTTGCGCTTGGCGAGCCAGAGCCAGAGCGCCGCGAAGACGGGCGAGAAGATGATGATGAAGAGCGAATTGACCGACTGGAACCACGTGGCAGGAATGCTGAAGCCAAACAGGTTGCGATCGGTGAAGTCGTTCGCGAACAGTTGCAGTGACGTCGGTGCCTGTTCGAACGCGGCCCAGAAGATCGCGGCAAAGACGAACAGCACGAAGATGACCGCGCTGCGCTTCTTCTCGTCGAGCGTGAGCCCGCCGAACGCGAAGATGTAGGCGAAGAACGCGACCGCAATGCCAACGAGCACGAACGTCATCGCGCCACCGACCGCCAACGGGTCGATCGTCACCACGCCGCTCGCGGCCAATGCAAACACCAGGGCGAGCACGCCGAGTCCGGCAAAGGTGCTGTTACGCACAGTGGCTTCCTGACGCGCCTGCGCCTTTGCGTCGGGGTTGCGCACGATGTCCTGCCCGATGGGGCCAAGCAGTCGGTCGGAAAAGAGCCAGAAGCTCAACAGGCCGAACGCCATGCCAACGCCAGCGGCGCCAAAGCCCCAGTGCCAGCTTACGCGCTCGCCCAGGTAGCCGGTGACGAGCTGCCCGACGAAGGCGCCTGTGTTGATGCCCATGTAAAAGATCGAGAAGCCGGCGTCACGACGCGCGCCGCCTTCGGGATACAGATCACCGACGATCGCGGAGATGTTCGGCTTGAGCAGCCCGGTACCGAGGACGATGAAGACGAGACCGAGAAAGAAGAACGACTTGCCCACCCCTGCGCCGGCGAAACCCGAGACGCCGATGGCGAGGTGCCCCGCGGTGATGAGCACGGCACCGATAAGAATGGCCCGACGCAATCCGAGCCACCGGTCGGCAATCCATCCGCCGGGAAGCGACGCGAGATACACGCTGGCCGCGTAGATACCGACAATGGCCGACGCTTGCGTACGCTCGAGACCGAAGCCGCCGTCGTTGAGCGCCGCGGCCATGAAGAGCACGAGGAGGGGGCGCAGTCCGTAGTACGAAAAGCGCTCCCACATTTCCGTCGCGAAGAGCAGGCCAAGGCCCTTCGGATGACCGAAGAATGAGCGGTCGTTGGTAACGTCGGTGCTCACGAGGTGGGGACTGAGGTGGGATGTTCCTTGATGCACGCGACGAAGTGGCCGGGGGCCTTTTCTTCGAGCGGCGGGACGATGCGGGTGCACGCGGCATCCTTGAGCGGGTGCGGGCACCTGGGGTGAAACACGCAACCGGTCGGCGGGTTCGCCGGCGACGGGGGATCGCCTTGCAGCAGAATGCGCTGCCGAACGGCGCCCGGGGTCGGTACCGGGACTGCCGACAGCAACGCCCTGGTGTACGGCATGCGCGGCGTGCTGAAGAGCTTCGCGCGCGTGGTGAGCTCGACGATCTTGCCGAGGTACAT
>JAIXTI010000212.1 GCA_027484025.1 bacterium | reverse complement strand
GGGCCGCTGGTGCTGCCCGGCAACTACACCGTGCGTCTGCTCGTCGACGGCGCGCCGGCCGGCGACGCCAAGCTGCTCGTCAAGAAAGACCCGCGCAGCGACGCGACGCCGCTCGATCTCGTGGCGCAGTACAAGCTGCTCATGGCCATCCGTGATCGCACCACCGACGCCAACGACGCGGTGCGCACCGTACGCAACGTGCGGCAGCAGGCCGTCTCGCGCATGAAGCAGGTGGGCAGTGATTCGGTCAAGTACGCGGCGCTGGTGAAGACGCTCGACACCAAGATCAGCGAGATGGAAGCGCAGATCTATCAGGTGAAGAATCAGTCGGGACAGGATCCGCTCAACTTCCCGATCAAGGTGAACAACCAGATCGCCGCGTTGGCGGGCACCGTGGGCAGCACCGAAGCGCGTCCCACGCGTCAGTCGCAGCAGGTGTTCGACCTCCTCACCAAGGAGCTCGAAGGCTATCTGGTGGAGCTGCGCAAGGCGTACAAGGAGCTGCTCCCGCCCATCGACGAGATCCTCAAGAAGCACGGTCACCCGGTCATCGAGGTGAAGCCCGCCGACACGCCGCAGGCTCGGCAGACCAGCGCCGAAGAAGAGGTGACCGGGCAGCACTAAGCGGTTCGTCCCGGCGCTTTCGCCGAGTACGCTTTTTGCAAGAGTCCCCGGTCGTGGATACAGCCTCGACCGGGGACTCTGTCGTTCCGAATGTCTTTGAAAAACGCCGCGGCGGCGACCGGCGGACTGATCATCAGGCGCGCATGGAACTCGCGCTCGATGCGTCAGGCGTGGGCATGTGGGATTGGGATCTTGCGAATAATGTCCTGTCGTGGGACGAACGGACCTGCGCGATTTTTGGCGTCGCCCCGCACGCGCCCATCACGTACGCGCGCTTTCTCGCCCTGCTCGATCCCGCCGATCGCGACCAGGCGCACCGGCTGGTGGCGGCGGCGCTCGATGCTGGCGGCGGCGGGGCGTTTGCGATGGAGTATTGCATCACCACCCCCGGCGGCGAGCGGCGCATCATTTCGTCGCGCGGGCGAGCGCTCTTTGCCAGCGAACGGGACCCACGACGGGCGGTACGACTCGTGGGGACCGTGCTCGACATTACCGAGCGGCGCCGCGTCGACAGTGAACGGGAAGCCGCACTGCAAGCGCTACGCGACAGTGAGCAGCGCTACGTTCTGGCCGCACGCGCGACCGATCATGTGATCTGGGACTGGGACATCGCCAACGATCGCGTCGTCTGGGGCGATGGCATCGAGCGGGTATTCGCGTATCCGCACGTGCAGGTCACCAACCGCTCGGCGTGGTGGTACGAGCGTATTCATCCCGACGACCGGCCACGCGTGTCCGAGGGAATGCAACGATTGCTTACGGGACCACCAGGAGAAGACTCCTGGAATGACGTGTATCGTTTTCGCCGCGCCGACGGGCAGTATGCGAGTGTGGTGGATCGCGGGTACGTCACGCGCGACGCGAAGGGCAACGCGGTCCGGATGTTCGGGGCCATGGAAGACGATACGGAGCGTGAGCAGCTGCAGGAGCGGCTCCGTCAGGCGCAGAAAATGGAGGCGGTGGGACAACTCGCCGGCGGCATCGCGCACGACTTCAACAACCTGCTCACCGTCATCGCCGGCAACCTCGAATTCGCGAGCGCTGATTTACCGCCGCTGCATCCGGTGCGGGAAGATCTCGAAGAAATCGCGCACGCCACCGAGCGGGCGCGCGAACTGGTCCGGCAACTGCTGGCGTTCAGCCGCAAACAGGCCGTATCGCTGCAGCCGGTCAACCTCAGTCGGGTGGTAGGTGCAGCCGAATCGCTGCTCCGCCGAGTCATTGGGGAAGAGATCACGCTCGATGTGCATCTCGAGACCGAACTCCCATCCATTCGCGCCGACCCCGGTCAGCTGGAGCAGGTGCTCATGAATCTCGCCGTCAATGCGCGCGATGCCATGCTCACGCCGGCCCACGGGACACAGGGACACGGCGGGACGCTGCAAATCGAAACGTCGACGGTGATGGTCACGGAGCAGGACGGGCAGACCGTCCCCGACTTTTCGCCGGGCCCCGCGGTGCGACTCTCTGTCCGCGACTCGGGGCACGGCATGGACGAAGCGACGCGCGTGCGCGTGTTCGAGCCGTTCTTCACCACGAAGGGAGTAGGGCAGGGGACGGGGCTGGGACTCGCGACCGTATTCGGCATCGTCAAACAGTTTGGTGGTTCGATTACACTCGAAAGCATTCCCGGGTCGGGGTCGCTCTTTTGTCTGTACTTCCCCATCTGCGACGGCGAAGTCGACTCGCCCACGGTGTTACCGGACAGTACGCATCCCACATCGACGGCGACGATCCTGCTCGTCGAAGACGAAGCGGCCGTGCGCAACGCGGCGCGGCGCATGCTCGAACGGCGCGGCTACACGGTACTCGAAGCGCGACACGGCGCCGACGCGTTGCTGGTGTGGCGCGACAAACAGGCGACGATCGACGCGGTCGTCACCGACCTGCGCATGCCCGAAATGGGCGGGCGTGAACTCGTGCAGCAATTGCGCGCCGAGCAACCAGCGCTTCCCGTGGTGTACATGTCGGGGTACTCCGAGCAGAGCGTCCCCGATGCGGATGCCGTGCGGACGGCATTTCTGGAGAAGCCGTTCACGATGGACGGCCTGATCGGCGCCGTGGAGCGGGTACTGGCGCAGGTTCCGGCTTGAACAGCGGTTGGGGTTCAGACGGGTGGCTGGTCCGGCGGTCTACGGGCTTTCGGCACTAGCCCTCAGGGGGAAGAACGCAAGGAGAAAGGGGAAAGCGCGGTTCCGTCCACACGAACCGCAACTGCAGTTCCCAGTGTACTCAACCGCGCTTCCCCCTTTCTCCTTGCATTCTTCCCCCTGAGGGCTAATGCCGTGGCGAGTTGACCGCCGGACCAGCCACCCGTTTGAACCCAAAACCGCAGTGCAAGCAGGCGCGCGTCAATGCCCCTCGTGAATGCGCCGCGCCTCCTCGGCGAGGGTCGCCGAGTCGAGTGACTCGATGGGCAACGCGAGCAGCGCCGTAACGCGTCGCTCCAGCGCGTCGAATGTGTGCGCGAACGCACGACGCGCGGCATCGGGGAGCGACTCTTCGGCTGGGTCGGGAAGCCCCCAGTGCACCGTGGCCGCGCCCGGAAGAAACGGGCACGCCTCACGCGCGTTGTCGCACACGGTAATCACGAGGTCATGGTGCGTTTGCGCTACGGCGTCGATGTGTTGTGGTGTTCGCCCCTCCCACAGAATGCCATGCGCCTGCAGTGTTTCGACGGCGTATGGATTCACGCGCGGCGCTGGATGCGAACCCGCGCTCGACGCGACCAGGCGTCCGGCGCCGAGTGTTGCGAGCAGCGCTTCCGCGATCTGGCTCCGTGCCGAGTTGCCGGTGCAGAGGACGAGCACGGAAAACGGCCGCGCCAACGGTGTGTTGGTGTCGGCCATGCTCATACGGTGAGCTCCGGAGGCACCGCTGCGTTCGTCGCCGGCTTGGTGGCGCGGACGAACGCGGCCATGATCTTGCCTTCCATTGCCGCCAGGTTCGTGGTGTCGAGCCCAGACTCCGTCAGGAACTGGAGTGCGTCTTCAGGACGGTAGATGCGCGTGGGCTCGATATCGGTGTCGGTAAAGCCGGCCTCGCCGAGCAGCGTGTGAAACTCCGACTCGTCGAGTGCCCCCGCAACGCAGCCCACCCACAGCTCCATGTTGCGTCGAACGTCCTGCGGCATGGCGCCGCGGGTGACCACGTCGCTCACCGCGAAGCGGCCGCCGGGCTTGAGCACGCGAAACGCTTCCTCGAGTACGCGTCGCTTGTCGCCCGACAGGTTGATGACGCAGTTGGAGATGATCACATCGACGGAGTTGTCAGGCAGCGGGATGGCCTCGATCTGCCCTTTCAGAAACTCCACGTTGGTAACCTTCGCGTCGGCGGCATTCTGTCGCGCCAGCGCGAGCATGTCGTCGGTCATGTCGAGGCCGAACGCCTTGCCAGTAGGGCCCACCCGACGCGCAGACAGAATGACGTCGATGCCGCCACCGGAGCCGAGATCGAGGACGACTTCCCCAGCCGCCAGCTCGGCCAAGGCCGTGGGATTCCCACAGCCAAGCGACGCGAGGACCGCCGCTGACGGCAGGGCATCCGTCTCGCCATTCACGTAGAGGTTCGACGTGATGGGGTCGACGCTGCCGTTGAAGGCGTCGCCGCCGCAGCAGGAGTTCACCGGTCCGCAGCAGCTCGCGGCCTCGCCGGTGGCCAGCACGCGTCGCGCAGCGTCGCCGTACTTCTCGCGTACCAGGGTGGTGAGGGCGGAGTCAGTCGTCGCGGTCGTGTCGGGTGTCGTCATGGTGCACCTTTGAGCAAGAAATGTTGATGGATGGAGCGCGAGGCGGCGGCGTTGCCGCGAGCCGTTATCCGCAACAGCGGGCGTTCACGGGCAACCGCCGGCGGCCGCCCAGTCCGGTCGGGCGCATGCCGACGACCAGATCGTGCACCATGGCCAGTGACTCGGGCACAATGGTGTAGTACGACCACCGCCCCTCCTTCCGGTCGGTGACGATCCCGGCTTCACGGAGCACCTTGAGGTGAAACGAGAGGCGGGACTGCGCCACATCGAGCTCGTCCTGCAGGTCGCATACACACCGCTCCCCGTCACGCAGCATCTCGAGAATGCCGAGCCGCGTTTCGTCGGAGAGCGCATGGAAGAGGCGCACGGCGGCGCTGACATCGGTGGTGGTGATAGTGGGCACGTGGGAATTATACAACAAAAAACTTTGATGCGTTGAACAGCGGTTTGGGTTCCAACGGGTGGTTGGTCCGGCGGTCTACGGGCTTTCGGCACTAGCCCTCAGGGGAAAGAACGCAAGGAGAAAGGGGGAAGCGCGGTTCCGTCCCCACGAACCGCAACTGCAGTTCCCGGTGGACCAAACCGCGCTTTCCCCTGTGCTCTTGCTTTCTTCCCCCTGAGGGCTAGTGCCGTGGCTAGTTGACCGCCGGACCAGCCACCCGTAGTTCACCGCCGTTCACCGCAGTCGCCTCACCACCAGCATCCCCGCCACCGGCCCCGCCGCCAGCACCGTGAACGCCCACGCCCATCCCCACCATCCGGCGAGCATCGGCACCAGCTGAATGACGCCGGCGGTGAGCAGAAATCCTGCCGACGTTTGCAGGGTGAGCGCGGTACCCACGGCGTGCGGTGGGACACTCTCGGTAACCATCACGGAAAACTGCGCGCTGTCGGCAATGACGAAGAAGCCCCACACGAGCGCGATCGGTGTCAGCAGCCAGAGCGACCGACCGAAGGCCAATCCGATGAGCAGCGCGCAGCTGCCGCTGATGCCCATCGCGAGGTTCACCAGCCAGGCGCGTCCATAACGGTCGGCGGCGATGCCGCCCCACACGCACCCGATGCCTCCCACGGCGAGTGCGAGGAAGCCGATGACCGACGCGGCACGTGCACCGCTCGCGTTGCCGTCGTGCGCCACCACACTGGCCGCGATGAACACGGGGAGCCACGTCCATGCGGCGTACAGCTCCCACATGTGCCCCAGGTACCCGCCCATCGCGAGTCGCCAGCGTCGTTCGCGTACCACGTCGCCCACGAGTGCCCACGAAAACTTTCGTGGGGGGAACGGATACGGCCCTTCGCGATAGCCCACGGACACGAGCATCGCCGCCACGAGTGCGCCGGCCGAGGCGGAGAGCGTCACGTTGACGATCGTGGCGCCGGGGATCGCCTTCACCAAAAAGGGCAGCGCTTTGCCGACAGTCAGTGCGCCGACGACGGTGCCCACGGCAAGACCGCGCCGCGCCCGGAACCATGTGGCGACCATCTTCATGGCCGGTGGATACACACCGGCCAAACAGAACCCAGTGCAGAAGCGCCACACGAGTGCCGCGGGGAGCGCGGCGGCGGTGAGCATCATCGCGTTCGCCGACGCAGCGAGCAGCGCACTGACGGCAAAGAGGCGTCGCGTGGGAATCACATCGGCGAGGTTGAGCAACGCCGACAGCGCCGTCCCGCCTACGAAGCCCAACTGGACGATCGTAGTCAGCCACGCCGCTTCACTGTTCGTGAGGCTCCACTGCGTCTGGTATTGCGCCGATACGGCACTCGCGGCGAACCAGAGCGACATCCCGAGCAATTGTGCGACGGCGATGACGCCGAGCTGACGCCAGCGTGCGGGGTGGGTGTCGTCGACGGGTGGCGCCGCCACGTCAGGCGGGTCCGGTGGTCGCGGTGCGTTCGTGCATGCTCACGCCTCCGATCGTCACCTCGGTTTCACCAACCTGCGCCGCGAGTGCACGCAGGAAGCCGTCGACTCGGCCGGTGTCGATGCTGAACGAATTGAAGAAGCGCGCGATGACGTTGTGCAGTTCGCACGTTTCCGCGACCGACAGCTGCGTTCCCCCGTCGCGCGGTGATGCCGCGATGGTCCATTCGCCGAAGGCCACGCCGTCGTCATTGAGCAGCTGCAACCGCCGCAGTCGCGGTGCCGACTCCGACAGCAGCTGCATGTTGGGTAACTGCGCGCACCACGCCGGCGTCTGCTCGACCTGCGTGAGCAATGGCCATACTGTCTCCAGTGGCGCGCGGAGTCGCACCTCGCGCGCCACGAGTCGCGTGCGCTGCGAGGCGAGCCCTCCCACGATGAGCGCCAGCACGACGGCCACGACGCCCGCCATGATGACGAGAATCCAATTCATCATGGCCGCATGACTCCGTCAGCCGGCGTGCACGGCGCCGTCGATCGTCTGCCGCACGCGACGCGCGAGCTCGAGCGACGTAAACGGCTTGGAGAGCAGTGTGCGTTCGCCACTCACGAGTTCGTCCATGAGTGCGCGATCGTCGGTGTAGCCGGACACGTACAGCACCGGCAACCCTGGACGTTCGCGGGTGAGCGCGTCCGCGAGCTGCCGTCCGCCAACCCCCGGCATGATGACATCGGTGACGAGCAGATCGATCCGCCCCGGGAACGCGCGCGAGATCGCCATGGCGGCCTCACCATCGTTGGCGGCGAGCACACGATAGCCACGGCGCTCGAGGGCGGCGACCGCCACAGCGCGAACGGCATCTTCGTCTTCGGTGAGCAAGACGGTTTCGCTACCCGACAGTACTTCGGGTGGTTCGGCAACCGTGATGGCAGGCGTGACGGCTTCCGAGAGGCGCGGCAGCAGCAGATGCATGGTGGTCCCCACGCCGAGCTCACTGTCCACGCGAATCTCGCCGCCACTCTGATCCATCACACTGTAAGCGAGCGCCAGTCCGAGACCACTGCCTTTGCCGCGCTCCTTGGTCGTAAAGAACGGCTCGAAAATGTGCGCCTTCACCTCGTCGCTCATGCCGCTGCCGGTGTCGCACACCCGAATGGCCAGCCACTCCATTTCGTGGTCGAGACTCAATCGGCGCGTCTCCGCGACGTCGAGGGCGGCGGTTTCAATCGTCAGATGACCACCGTTCGGCATGGCATCACGCGCGTTGCTGACGAGATTGAGCAGCGCCTGTTCGAGCTGCGACATGTCGACGCGCACGGTCCCGATGTTGGTGCCCAGCGTCGTGACGAGATCGATGTTTTCCCCGATCACGCGACGCAGCAAACGGTCGAGGCCGCGCACGACATCGTTGGGGTCGAGCACGGTGGGCTGCACCATCTGCCGTCGGCTCACCGACAGGATTTGCCGCGAAAGCTCGGTGCCGCGCATGGCGAGCGCGCGAATCTCCTGCACATCGTCACGCGAACGATCGTCCGCGGGCATCTGCACGAGCAACAGGTCGCAGTATCCCAACATGCCGGTGAGCAGGTTGTTGAAATCATGCGAGATACCGCCGGCGAAGGTGCCGATCGCTTCCATCTTCTGCGACTGGCGCAGCTGTTCCTCACTGCGCGCGAGCGCCTGTTCCGCTTCGCGGCGTGCGGTGATGTCGATGCCGACACTCAACCAGCTCGCGCGCCCAAGGCGGCGTGAGCTCGTGGTGATCACTTCCATCTCCATTCGGCGGCCGCTGGCGGTGCGGTGCCGCCAACTCCCGGCATTCTGCCTGGTCTCCGAAAAGGGCAGACGCGCGCCCGTGAAGCGCGGCATCTCTACCGGGTCGAGGAGATCGGTGATCTTGAGGGAGAGAAACGTCGAGCGATCGTAGCCGTACTTCTCGATGGCCGCTTCGTTCACGGCCAGAATGTTCGCCGTCTCGGCGTCCCACGCCCACATGGGGAGCGGATTCGAGTCGAAGAGGAAACGATACCGGCGTTCATTGTCGGCCAGCGCTGCACTGCGCCGCTCGACGGTATCGGCCATCTGGTTGAGCGCGACGGCGAGTTGCCCGATTTCGTCGCTCGACCGGATGGCCGAACGATGGCCGGCCACACCGGCGGCGAGCGCATGCGCATCGGCAATGAGCGACTCCACTGCGTTTACAATCAGCGAGCCCATCGCATAGGCCAGCCCGAACGACAACGTCAGCGACGCGCCGAGGGCCAGCAGCCCCGTCTTGCTCGTGTCGTCGAAATCGAAGAGCACGCCCACGAGAATGGGAGGCAACAGCGCCGCCACGACCATCGCCAACAAGCGCACGCGTAAACCAAGCCCCCGCACCGGCGCGGGGGCGGCCGGCAGCGGGGGAACGGTTTTCAGCGGAGCAATGGGAGTGTCTGGCACGGCGGCGCGTCGTACTCGCGGTGGTTAGCGCGGGTCCCGTTCGTCGCTCGGCGGAGCGACGGCCATCCCCATGGCGTGATAACCCTTGTCTACGTACACCGTCGAGCCGGTGATGCCGCTCGCCAGCGGGCTGCAAAGGAATGCCGCCGTCGTGCCGACCTCGCGCGCCGAGAGCTCCTCGGGGAGCGGCGAATTGGCGCGGCAGTACTTCACCATGTTGTCGATGATGCCAATAGCACTGGCCGCGCGCGATGCAAACGGACCGGCGGAAATGGTGTTGACGCGAAGTCCCCACTTGCGACCGGCTTCGTAGGCGAGCAGGCGCGTATCGCTTTCGAGCTGTGCCTTGGCCGACGACATCCCGCCGCCGTAGCCGGGAATCGCGCGCTCGCTGGCCATGTAGGTCAGCGAGCAGATGGCGCCGCCGGGACGCATGAGCGGGCCGAGGCGCTGCACCATGGAGACGAGCGAGTACGCACTCGCGCTCGAGGCGGCGAGGTAGCCGGCGCGGCTCACTTCGAGCAGCGACTTCTTGACTTCGGGGCCGTTGGCCAGCGAATGGAAGACGATGTCGAGCGGCTGCTCACCAAAGTCGGCAACGAGGCGCGCCGCGAGTCCGTCGATGGTGAAATCGCCGAGTTCCTTGTAGCGCTTGTTTTCGCGGATTTCGGCCGGCGTACTGTCGAGATTGTCGTAGACGGCGTCGAGCGGATAAATGCGCTCGAAGGTGAGCATCGAGCCATCGGGCATCTGCCGCGATTCGTCGAGCTTGCCGCGTTCGAGCAGATTAAGAAAGATGTTGAGCGCCGGGGGCCAGGTCGCGACGCATACGCTGGCGCCCGCTTCGGCAAAGGCCTTGGCGATCGCCCAGCCAAAACCGTTGTCATCGGCGACGCCCGCCACGAGGACGCGCTTGCCGGTCAGGTTGATGGGAAGCATGGGGAAAAGATAGCGCCCCAGCGGCAGGGGGGCAGTGCGATCCGCAGTTGCTGCGCCCCTGCTGTCTGAGGTTGCTGCCGTCCGCCGTCTCGGCGTGATCCCGCGGCATCGCGCCGAGACGGCGGACAGCAGGGATTTCGATGGCAGGAGCGCAGAAAGCGCCTAACGGGCCGCCCGTGTAAGCCGGTCCCGCACCCCGTCCCAGTGCGAATCATCTGCCGGCGGCGCCTCGATGAGCACGAGCCCCGCGCGTGCGGCATCGGCGTCGTGCAGCGCCGCGTACAGCGCGCGGGCGTACTGCGACGCCTCATCGGGCATCCGCACTTCCGTAACGCTCGCGACATGGTTGCCATGCGAAGCAAGCGACACAGAACGGAGTAGCGCGTGTATGCGAACGTCCGCCGCGCCATCGCGAACGCGCACGGCCAATGCGTCCTGCATCTCGTTCGCCTGCGCACCATCGAAGAGCCACACTTCCGCCTTCGGCGCGTAATGTCGG
>JAIXTI010000005.1 GCA_027484025.1 bacterium | reverse complement strand
GCGCCGGCCGCGCGCAACGCCTTCGTGCGCGCTGCAAAAATCGGCACGGGGTCGAGGAAAGTAAGCGCCCCGACCTTGCGACGGCTCGCCGTTTCCGGCGTATGCGTTCCAGCCGCGCCCACGATGCCAATGCGCACCCCGTTGCGCACCACGATCGTGTCGGCACGCAGCCAAGCGGGCATCGTACCGTCCGGGCCGCGCACGTTGGCGCCGAGCACGGCGTGACGGAGCTCGCGCACGCGGGCGCGTAGCGTGTCCTGCCCGAAGTCGAACTCGTGATTGCCGAGCGCGCCCGCGGCCACATCGAAGCGGTTCACCACCTGCACCGTGGGGCGGCCACCGTTCCAGTCGGATGCGGGCGATCCGGTAAAAAGATCGCCGGCGTCGATGACTACATGTTCACAGGCGGGCGATACACACGCCTGCTGTGCCCGGCGAATGGCCGCCGACAGTGCGACGGCGCCACCAACCGGGTTGTTGCTCTGGTCGAACTGTGGACGCAGCGCCGCGTGAAAGTCGCTCATGGCAATGACGCGCACCGTCTTTCCGGCCGCGCGTGTTCCACTCGCTTCGGCACCACGCCCGCGCGTCTGCTCGGCATAGGCCTGCGCAAGCGCTTCGGCCGGCTCGAGCGTCCAATTGCGTTGCGCGTAGCGCTCCGGCGAGAGCGTACCCACCTTGGTCACTTCGTCGATGATGAGCTGGCGGATGTCGACCTCCCGCTCGAACACCACCGGCGCACCGGACAACATGGCGAATCCGCCGCCTCCGCCCTGCCGATAGTTGTTCACCGCCATGGTGAAACTGTCAGTGGACTGCACGTCGCGCCCGCGGACCTGCAAGCGCGTAATGCGACGGCCCACCGGCTGGCGCAGATCGATGGTGTAGTCGGCGCCGCTCACCACATCGAAGTTGTATCCCGGCACGGCGGGATCGACGATGCCATCGGGGGCGCGACCACTCGCATTGACGGAGCGGTAGTAGCGCGCGGAATGCTCGAGGAAGGCGCGCAGCTGGGCCCCGGTAATCCGCACCGCCCGCAGTGTATTGTCGTACGGATACAGGCGCGACAGCTCGGCCTGCGTGATGGCGCCCGTGTCGAGCGCCGCCTCGAGCGAGAAGGCCGCGGTGGCCGACAGGTCGGCGCCGGCGGTGCGGCGCATGACTTCGTTGACGAGGTCGGTAATGGGAAGGTCCGCTACCCGCGCGCTGTCGCTGCGCCAGGTCACCGCGGTGCGTCCCACCGGCGAATTGACCCATGCTACCGTCGCGTCATGCGTACCGGCCGCGGCCGCCAGCACCTCGGGATGCTCGCGGTGCCCGGCCACACGCACCGAGCGCCCCACGCGGCTCACTACCGTCCATTTGCGGCCGCGTCGCTCGAGCGTCAACGTGCCCAGCGCCACCGAGCCAGCCCAATTACGCGGCTGCATGACCAGCGCGCCGTTGATGGTCGAATCGACCAGCTCACGGTGCGAGTGTCCGTACACCACCGCGTCGATCCCGTCGATCTCCCGCGGGACGCGGCCGGCCACGTTCTCCGACGGCAGCCCGGTCGCGACCGTATCGTAGCTCGCCGGTTCCGACAGCCCCGAGTGCAGCAGCACCACCACGACGTCGGCCCCGCGCCGCCGCGCTTCCTGCACGCGGGCCCGGACGGCCGGAACGATATCGGTCACGGTAAGGCCGGCGGACTTGAGGTTGTCGCGATCCCACACCATGGAACCCGGCGTGGTGCCGCCCACGATCGCCACCCGGACGCCGCGCCGCACCACCATGGTCATGGGGGCGACAAAGGGGCGCCCCTGCGCGTCCATGACGTTCGCGGCCACGAACGGAAAACCAGCCTGCGCCACGGCCTTCTGAAGCAGCGGGACGCCGTAGTTGAATTCGTGATTGCCCAGCACCGCGGCGTCATAGCGCATGACGTTCATGGCGGCGATGACGGGGTGCACGGGGGTGGGGCGCACCTTGGCCGCCACGTACAGCAGCGGATTGCCCTGCAGGATGTCCCCCCCTTCCACAAAGACCACCCCGTCCGGGTTGGCGCGCCGCGCCGAGTCGACAATGGTGGCCGCAGCGGCCAGCGAATGGGTGGGGTCGGCTGCGCCGGCGTAATAGTCCCAGGCACGCAGCCGCCCGTGCACGTCGGTGGTGGCGGCAATGGTCAGCTCGACCCTGCGGGGCTGCGCGTGAAGCGGCGTGGCGGACAGCACCGTGAGCGCGCTCAAGACCCCAAGGGGGAGCAGCGAGGCGACTTGGCGAGACCACCGGCGCGGTCCTCGCGGATTTGATAGACGTCCCATAGGGGAATGCTAGTCGCTCCCCCCGAGACTGTGGAGTGCCGCCCGTCGTCTTGCCCTCCTGCCCGTACCTCCGCGAACTTCCGCAGGCGGTGACAAAGGGCCGGCGGTCGGTACCTGTTCGTTACCGGGTCGTAACAAGTCGGAAACGACGGCGGAACAGCTTGACTCATCACTCGTGGACGAACTGGAAGAACCGCTCATGAAACCGCTCATCATTGGCATCGCGGGCGGCACCGGCTCGGGAAAGTCCACGGTCGCCCGCAAGGTGGCCGAAACCTTACCGGACGCTTCCGTGGCGTTCCTCGAGATGGACGCGTATTACCGGGATTTCCGGCACCTCACGCTACAGCAGTTGCATCACGTCAATTGGGATCATCCCGACGCTTTTGACGTGGAGCTGCTGACGCAGCATCTCGAGGCGCTCAACCGCGGCGTTGCGGTGGACATGCCGGTGTACGAGTTCGCGACACATTCCCGAAGCACCCGCACTCGGCGCATTGAGCCGGCGGATGTCGTCGTCGTCGACGGCATTCTCCTGCTCTCCGATCCGAACATCCGGGCGCAGTGCGACGTGAAAGTGTTCGTGGACGCCGATCCGGATATTCGCCTGATCCGCCGCATCCGTCGTGACACGGCGGTGCGTGGACGCACGTTGGAATCGGTACTCGATCAGTACCTCACCACCGTTCAGCCCATGCATCTGCAATTCGTCGAACCGAGCAAACGCTACGCCGACGTCATTGTGCCACGGGGAGGCAGTAACACGGTCGCGATCGAAATGATCGTGGCAAAAATTCATCGTCGGCTGCAAACGCGCGCGGCAACGCGCTCCAGGCTCCCCGACGACGTACCGGCCGACGCCGGAACTCCGTGACCTCTGCATGAATCCGCCGGCCCCACCGACGACCGATCGCATTCTCGTCGTAGATGACGAACCCGAGATTGTAGCGCTGGTGGCCTACCACCTGGCCAAGGCCGGCTACCGCGTCTCCACCGCATCGTCCGGACAGGACGCGCTGGAACTGGCGCGTCGCGATCGCCCTGCGCTCATGGTACTCGACCTCATGCTTCCTGGCATGTCAGGGTTCGATGTGCTCGAGCAGCTCCGGCTCGACGAGGCCTCGCGGGACATCGCGGTCATCATGCTCACCGCGCGACGCGAAGAGCCAGACCGCATCCGCGGATTGTCGCTCGGCGCCGACGACTACCTGACCAAACCGTTTTCGCCGGCTGAGCTCGTGCTGCGAGTCGCCGCCATTCTGCGGCGCACCGGCACGGTTGCCCCGGCCACCGGTGATACCCTCGTCATCGGTTCGCTGCACATCGACCGCGCTGCCATGAGCGTCAACGTGAACGGTGAACTCGTCGACCTGACGCCCACCGAGTTCAAACTGCTGCTCACGCTCGCCGAACGGCGCGGGCGGGTGCAAGGTCGCGGACACTTGCTCGAAACCGTGTGGGAGGCGGCGCCGGACATTCAGACGCGTACCGTCGACATGCACGTTCAACGGCTGCGCACGAAGCTCGGCGACGCCGGCGACCTCATCGAAACGGTCCGCGGCTTCGGCTATCGTCTGCGGTCGACCGCCCCGCGCGGCTACTAAGGCCCGCGATCATGCGCCTTACGCAGCGACTACTGCTGCAGAGTACCGTGGTGGCCACCCTGCTCGTGGTCACCATTCTCGGGGTGGTCGAGTGGCGCGTCCGGCACCGGCTCGACCTGGCCTCTCAGGCGCAGGCCACGGCGACGCAGCCGGTAGACGAAGACACCGCGAACGCCGCGCTGCTCTCGGCCATCCGCCACGATGTGGCGATCGCCAGCGGCTTCGCGTTGGTCATCGCGTTGCTGCTGGCGCGGGTACTCGCTCGCAACGTGACGCGCCCCATGGAAGAGCTCCGCGACATGGCGCGCGATCTCGCCGGTGGTGATCTCACCGCGAGGCCGTCCCGCTCCATCAGCGGCGGCGAGGTGGGGCAGCTGGCCGACAGCCTCCGCCAAGTCGCCGAGCAGATGGAAACGCGGCTTTGGGAAATGCAATCGGAAGAAGCGCTCCTGGTGGCGCTCACCGAATCGCTCAATGAGGGCATCGTCGCCGTCGACGCCAGAAAGCGCGTCGTCAGAGTCAATCAAACAGGCCGCCAGCTGCTCGATCTGACTCAGCCGGTGCCCTTTGCCGCGACCGAGCTGCCCCAGGAGAGTCAGCTGCAGGAAGCGCTGCAGTTGGTACTCTCCGGTGCCCCGCCCATCATTCGCGAAATCCATTTGCGCGGGCGCACCGTGGCCCTCACCGTACGGGCGCTCAGCGGCGGCGGCGCCGTCCTCGCGATGTACGATCTCACGCAGGTCCGGCGCCTCGAGACGGTGCGCAGCGATTTCGTGGCCAACGTATCGCATGAACTTCGGACGCCGCTCACCATCATCGGCGGGTTCGTCGAAACGTTGCAGGACGACGACGTCCCGCTCGACCTCAGGCGCCAGTTTCTCGGGATGGCCGAAGCCAACGTGCAGCGAATGCAGCGCATTGTGGACGACCTGCTCGACCTCTCCCGCATCGAGTCCGGCGGCTGGCGTCCCGCCCCGGTCGAACTCGATGTGCCCGAAGTCGCTGCCGATGTGTTCGGGCCGCTCGAGCTGCGCGCGCGCGACAAGGGGGTCAAGCTCCTCGTGGAGTTCGCGCCCGATGCCTCGCGCGTGCTCTGCGACCCCACCGCCGCCGGCCAGATTCTGTCGAACCTCGCCGAGAATGCGCTGCGCCACACGACCACCGGCTCGGTGATCATCTTTACCGCGCGCGAAGGCGCGGGCGTGTGGATCGGCGTGCGCGACACGGGGTCAGGCATCCCCGCCGAACATCTGCCGCGAATCTTCGAGCGCTTTTACCGCGCCGATCCGGGGCGGTCCCGCGAAGCGGGCGGCACCGGGCTTGGCCTCTCCATCGTGCGCCATCTGGCGGAAGCGCACAACGGCAAGGTGAAGGCCGAAAGCACCGTGGGCGTGGGCACGACCATCGCGGTCTGGCTTCCCACGCCCACAGTAGTCAACAGCTGACGCTGAAGGGGACCGTCAGTTCGACTCGGATTGACGACGCGGCCGGCGGCCGGCAAAGGCTTCGGCAATGAGCCGCGGCAGCATGACGCCAGCGGGTCCTTCAATGGGAAGGATACTGGGCCCGGTTCGCTGACCGTCCATGGTCGGGTTGACCACAATGACGGTGGCCCCGTGCGTGGCCGACGTCCACGGCAACGACGCGGCCGGCTCCACCACATTACTGGTGCCCACCGACAGGAAGACGTCGCACGCCACGGCCGCATTTCGCGCGGCCTCGAAGGGCGTCATGGGAAGCGGCTCGCCGAACCACACCACGTCGGGACGCAGTAGCGCCCCGCAGGAGGGACAGGGGGGCACGTCGCCGTGCTGCTCGTCGGTGGGCTGGATCGCTCCGGGACAGCCGGCGCTGCAGCGCACGTGCATGAGGGAGCCATGCAGGCGCACCACGTCACGGCTGCCGGCCCGCTCATGAAGATCGTCGACGTTCTGGGTAATGAGCGTGCAGTGCGCCACGCGACTGGCCAGCGTCACCAGCGCCGCGTGCGCCGGGTTGGGAGCCGCCGCGCGGACCATGGCGCGGCGAGCCGCATACCATTGCCAGACACGTTTGGGGTTGGCCGCAAAGGCTTCCGGGGTGGCCAGCTCCTGGGGGGAGAACTGGGCCCAGAGGCCCGTTTGGGCTTCACGGAAGGTCGGGATGCCGCTTTCGGCAGAGACTCCGGAACCGGTCAGGACGCACACATGCTCGGCTGCCCGAAGGGCCTTGGCGGCCACGGACAGCGCTTCCGCGCGCGTTTGCGGATCGGTCGGAGGGGGGGACGCAACGCGTCGCCGCTGGAGAGTAGGGTCTGGTGGCACCATGCTGGCGCGAGAATACAACATTGCCACGAATCGCACCAGCCACCCCCGCCCGCTTTGATGCGATCGGGGGGCGCGCACACCGCCGTGACACAGTTGTTGCAATGCCGTAGACGAACAGAGACCTGAGTCACGGAGCTTCCATCCATTCGGAGGACCGCCCCGCGGTTGCCGTGTACCGAACTTCTCTCTTCTCTACGATCATCATATGCGGATTACCGTGAACGGGTTGTACCGCAGCGCGCGTCGTTCGATGCTTGCGCTGTCGGCGGCCGTCATTCCCGCGCTGTGTCCTTCGCTGCTCACCGCCCAGTCGGCCGACGCCGCCGTCGGCAAGATCACCGGCCGCATCATCGATGCCGCCACCGGCCAGGGCATCGCCGCCGCGGGTATCCAGGTGGTGGGCACCACCATCGGCACCCAGTCGGGGGTCGACGGCCGCTACATCATCGGTCGGCTGCCGGCCGGCACGGTCACCATTCAGGTGCGCCGCATCGGTTACGGACCCAAGACCATCACCGGCATCATGCTCCCCGCCGGCGGAAGTGTCGAACAGAACGTGTCGCTGACCACCGCCGAGCTGCAACTGGCCGCGGTCAGTGTCACGGCGACGAAGGAAAAGGGCACCGTGAACGAAGCGCTCAATCAGCAGCGCAACGCCACGAACGCGGTCAACGCCATCACGGCCGAGCAGATCGCGCGCAGCCCCGACAGCGATGCCGCACAGGCCGCACAGCGCGTGAGCGGCGTGACGGTGCAGGACGGCAAGTATCTGCAGGTGCGCGGCCTCGGCGAGCGCTACACCACCGCCTCGCTCAACGGCGCGCGCATTCCGAGCCCGGAGCCCGAACGCAAGGTCGTCCCGCTCGACCTGTTCCCTGCCGGCCTCCTGCAGGACGTCACCACCACGAAGACGTTCACCCCCGATCAGCCGGGCGACTTTGCCGGCGCCAACGTGAACATCCGCACGCGTGAGTTCCCCGCGCGCCGCCAGATCAACTATTCGACGAGCTTCGGCGGCAATACACGCGTCATCGGGCAGACCCTGCCCTTCGCCCCGCGTGCCGGCGGCGAGTTGATCGGCTATGCCAACAGCGCGCGCAGCCTGCCACAGGCGATCGCGCAGGCGAACTTCCTGAGCAACATTCCGCAGTCGCAGTACAACCAGATGGCGCTGCAGCAGCGGAACGTGTGGAACGCCGCTCCGCGCGCAGGCGGCATGAACGGTTCGTTCGGTGCCTCCACCGGCGGTAACACCATTCTCGGCAAGCGCATCGGCTACGTGCTGAGCGGCAACTACGGCTACAGCGAAGAAGTGCGCTCCGACGAACGCACGGCCGTCGGTAACCAGGGGCCCAACAACACCGTGGTACCGCTCACGCAGTTGCAGGGTGAGACCGGGCGATCGAGCATCCAGTGGGGCGGCATTGCCAACATGTCCACGCTCGTGGGCCGCGGCAATCGTCTTTCGCTCAACACGACGCTTACCCGCAGCGCGGACAACGAAGCGCGCTCTGACCGCGGTTTCGATGAGAACCTGAACGACAGCATCATCCGCACCACCTTGCGCTACGTCGAACGCGGAGTGGCGACGGCCAACCTGCAGGGCGAGCATCAGCTGGGCGAGCGCAATCGCACGGCGTGGTCGGCAACCTACGGCAACACTTCTCGCAAGGAGCCGGACCGCTCCGACGTCGTTTACTCGCGTGGCGCCAACGGCCAGTTCAGCCTGCTTGGTTCGCTTGATGGTGCACGTCGTCTGTACTTCGATCTGCAGGAAACCAACAACACCGTGCAGGTCGATCACACGATCAACGTGGGTGCGGTCTCCAACCAGAATACGCTGAAGTTCGGCGCGTATCTCCGCGCCACCGACCGCACGTCGCAGGCGCCTATCTTCGCCTTCATCTCGCGCGCCGACGACGCCGTGCGCGCGCAGTCGCCCGATGTCGTGTTCGGTGCCTCGCAGGCGTGTGGCAACTGCGCGCAGATCAATGTGCAGCCCATCGGACAGGCCGGTTCGTACACGGCCGCAGACCGTACGTCGGCCGCGTATCTCATGGGCGACTGGGGACTGGGCAGCCGGGTGCGCGTCATTGCCGGCGCGCGCTATGAGCAGGCCAAGATCGACGTGAACTCCAGCACCCAGGGTGGCTTTACCGCCGTTGCGGCGCTCGACAACGCCGATGTGCTGCCGTCGCTGCTGATCAACACCCGCTTGAGCGACAATCAGAACCTGCGCTTTGGCATCACGCGGACGCTCGCCCGTCCCGAGTATCGTGAGCTCGCCCCCGTGACGTTCCGCGACGTGCTTGGCGGTGTCTCGGTGACGGGTAACGACAAGCTGCGCCGCTCGCTCATCGACAATCTCGACCTGCGGTGGGAAGCGTTCCCCAATCCGGGCGAAGTGTTCAGCGTTGGCGTCTTTGCCAAGCAGTTTGATCGCCCCATCGAGCGCGTAGAATCGGCCACGTCGGGCGCCTATCAGGCGCGCTTCCAGAACGCGCTCAAGGCGGTCAACATCGGCGCCGAACTCGAAGCACGGAAGCAGCTTGGCTTCCTCGGTAACTGGGCTGCGCCGTTCACGGCGTTCAGCAACGTCACCATCATGAAGTCGTCGGTCGATCTCGATACGCTCCAGGCGCTCACGGTGACCGACAAGACGCGTCGCCTCGTGGGTCAGGCGCCGTACGTGGTCAATGCCGGCCTGTCGTACAGCAACCTCAGCGGCAGCGCCAACGCCACCATCCTCTACAACGTGGTTGGCGATCGCATTTTTGCTGCCGGCGTGGCGCCGCTGCCGAACATCGTGGAACGGTCGCGGAATGTGATCGACATGTCGCTCCGTTTCCCCGTCCGCGGCAGCCTCAGCGGCCGAGTGGACGCCCGCAACCTGCTCGACGCACGATACCGCTTCATGCAGGGCAATCTGGAACGCGAAGGCTACAACGCCGGACGCACCATTTCGGCCGGACTGTCGTGGCGCCAGTAAGCGCCGGCTGAGACACGGCAGCGCCCGCCGTAAAAAACAGAATGCGTTGCACTGGCCCGGCACGGTGACACAACCGTGACCGGGCCATGACGTAAGCGGCACAAAGACCTGCGTAGTTACACAGACCGTGATGGTGTTACATCACCGCCCTTTCATCTCCCTGCAAACTCTGATGATCTCCTTCGTGCGCCTTCGCACCGTTGCCGCCGCGCTCCTGAGCGTGGCTTCGCTGGCCGCCTGCAGCAGTGACGACGGCCCGACCACACCGCCGGTTGTCGCCAACGGCTCGCTCGTTGTAACCGTCTCCGGTCTTCCCAGCGGCGCCGGTGCTGCCGTGACCGTGACCGGCCCCAACGCCTACTCGCAAACCGCGACCGCCAGCACCACGCTGTCGGTCGCGCCGGGCAGCTACACCGTGGCTGCCGCGCAGGTGACCAGCAACAACGTTCGCTACAACGCCACCATCACGGGTTCTCCGGCCACGGTCACGTCGAACGGCAGCACCACCGTGACGGTCGCGTACAGCGTGACGGCCAACCCGACGATTGTGCTCAGTGGTTCGATTGCAGCCAGCCGCACGCTCACCGCCGACACCAACTGGGTGCTGCGCGGCTTTGTGTACGTGAACAGCGGCGCGACGCTCACCATCCGCCCCGGAACCCGCATCGTCGGTGACAGCACCGCGCTCGGTTCGGCGCTCTTCATTTTGCGTGGCGCACGCATCGATGCGCAGGGCACCGAAGCGGCGCCCATCGTCTTCACGTCGCAGCGCTCCGCGGGCAACCGCTCGCCCGGTGACTGGGGCGGCCTGGTGATTGTGGGCAACGCGCGCAACAACCGTACGGGCAACATCATCGTCGAAGGCTCCGACGGCTCGGTGGTCGGCGCCAACCCGGCCGGCGTGGTCTACACCGGCGGCACCGTCGATACCGACAACAGCGGCACGCTGCGCTACGTGCGTGTGGAGTTTGCCGGCTACGCCACGTTGCCCGACGCAGAACTCAACTCGTTTACCTTCGCGGCAGTCGGTAGCGGCACGACCTTCGAGTATCTGCAGTCGATGTCGGGACTCGATGACGCGTTCGAGTGGTTCGGTGGTACGGTCGACGGCAAGTACCTCGTGTCGTACGAGTCGGGCGACGATCACTTCGACACCTCTGAAGGGTACCGTGGCCGTAACCAGTTCGTGATCGCCTACCAGTCCACCTTCATCACGCCGCGCGCTGGTGCCGGTGCCATCTCGGCCGACCCGCAGGGGCTCGAAGTGGACGGCTGCAACGGTGGTGGTTGCACCGCGCCGGCTGGCGGCAACGCGCAGAGCTCGGGCGCCAACGATGGTCTCTGGACGATGAACGTGTTCGCGAACTACACGCTCATCGGCACGGGCGCGGCGACGACGCCGACGAACGGTGGTGTCGGTGCTGTGCTGCGTCGCGGCACGGGCGGGTACTACATCAACGGCGTGATCGCGCGGTGGGCCCGTCAGGCGGTGTCGATGCGTGACTCGACGACCAACAACCGCTTCCAGGCCGACTCGCTGATCTTCAAGAACAACTATCTCGCCGAAAACGGCGTGCAGAACAGCGGCGTGTTCTTCGATCCGACCGGCACGAACTTCGGGCAGGAAGCGGCGTTCACGGCACGCGGGAGCACCAATGCGGTCGCTGCAGCCGGCGTCACCGCTGCGAGCCTCTTTGGCGCCCTCCCCGCCGGCTCGGCGACGACGACGGCCGCCGACTTCAACTGGCTGCCGGCCACCGATTCGCCGATCGCCACGGGCGGCCTTTCGACCTTTGCCGCTGATCCTCGCATCGCGGCCCGCGTTGGCACGTTCATCACGCCGACGGCGTATCGCGGCGCGGCTGCTCCGGGTGGCACGCGCTGGTGGGCCAACTGGACCAACTACGCCCGCAACTGAGCTGACGGCGCCGCACGCGAGTGCGGCGCCCCTCTCGGCGGGTCGTGTCGTTGCATACTTTTCAGGTGGCCGGCGCTCTCTACAGGGTCCGGCCATCGTGCATTTCTGCCCTCAACTCTGCACTGTGATGTCTGCTCGCTTCGTGATCGTCGCGGCGATTCTGCTCGCGGCCTGTTCGACTCCCGCCGAGGATCCTGCCGCGGCGGCGGCACGAGCACAGGCTGAGCACGTGAAAGAAGTAGTTGCGGCCGGAGGCACCGTCGACTCGATCCTTCCAATCGCGGTGCATCTCGAGCGGTTTCGCGCTGGTCTGCCTCGCGTCGATACGTTGGCGTCGGCGAGTCCATCCATCGAAGCGCTCACGCAACGGCTTGCCACGGCTCTTCAATCGCGTGACACGGTCGCGATGAATGCGATGGTGCTCTCGCGAGCAGAATTCGCCTATCTGTACTACCCCGAGTCGGCGATGAGCAAGCCGCCCTACGAGGCGCCCCCGGAGTTGCTGTGGGGACAGATTCTCGCGTCGTCAGACGACGGCGCCGGCAAGCTGCTTGCGCGGTTCGGCGGTACCACGGTGCGCATCCGCGTGATTCGTTGTCCCGATGCGCCCGAACAGGAAGGAGCCAACCGCCTGCATACGCGATGCGAAGCCGAGATGACGGCGCCGGGTGTGCCCTCACTCAAGGGCAACTTGTTCGGCACCGTTATCGAGCGAAACGGGCAGTTCAAGTTTGTCGGGTTCGCCAACCGTGTATAGCGGCGGCGCGCGCATGCTTCGGATAGCGATGGGCTTGCTGCTGTGCGCCGCAGCCGCCTGCAGTACGCCAGAGCCTGCGGTTCCCCGCAGCGCCATCAAGACGGCCACACCACGCGGCCCCGGCGATTCCATCATCGAGTTTACCGGAGCGGGCGCAAGCTTTCCGTATCCGCTGTACGCACGGTGGTTCAACAGTTACGGCGAACAGAGCAACGTGCGCATCAACTATCGCGCGATTGGCTCTACCGCCGGCATCGCCGAACTGACGGCGCGTACGGCCGACTTCGGCGGCTCCGACCTGCCCGTGTCCGACGGCGACGCGCTGAGCGCCAAGACGCGCATCGTGCATATCCCTACCGCGGTCGGCGCGGTGGCGATCACGTACAACCTTCCCGCGGTAAAGCGCCCGGTGCGACTGACGGGAGAGGTCACGGCGGCGATCTTCCTCGGACGCATCACCCGCTGGCGCGATCCGCAGATCACGGCGCTCAATCCGACCGTCTCCCTCCCGGATCTCCCCATTACGGTGGTCCACCGCTCCGATGGGAGCGGGACATCGCAGATTCTCAGCCAGTACCTGGCGTCGGCGAGTTCCGAGTGGGCGTCCGGCCCCGCGCGTCAATCAGACATCGCGTGGCCGGTTGGTGAAACCGGCGATGGCAATGCCGGGGTGGCTGGGCGCGTCAAGCAAACGGAGGGCGCGCTCGGGTATCTCGAGGTGGTCTATGCCAGACAGAACCGCCTGTCGATTGCCCACCTGCGCAATGCCGCCGGTCGCTTCGTCAGCCCGCTCCCCTTCGAGGTCGCTTCGGCCGCTGCGGACGTGCTCGAGCGGCGCCCGCGAACGTCCGGCGCGCTCACGGGTGCCGAGTTTCGCGTGTCGCTCCTCAACTCGACGGCACCGGCTGCGTACCCGATGGCGTCCTTCACGTGGCTGTTGATTCCGGTCGATGTGCTGGGTCCGGTACGGACGGGCGTCCTGCTCGACTTCGTCGAATGGGCCCTCACGGATGCCCGCGAAATCACCGAGGAAATGGGCTATGTCGCGTTGCCGTCGGTCGTGTCCGATAGGGTGCTCGAATCTCTGCGCACCCTGCGCCCGCCCGCGCCATAAGCGGGGACGGCCGGAGGCCAAGGGGCGCACTTGCCGGGAAGACAGTGTAGCTTGTCAAAGGGGTGCCGATCGACACCCGGATTGCGTTCGCCTCGACAGAGTCCATGACCGGTTTGCCTCCCGTTCCCGCCGACATCCGAATTGCTGCCATCGACATCGGCTCCAATTCGATCCGCCAGATCGTCGCCGATGTCTCACCCGCCGGGCAGATTCGCGTCGTCGACGAAATGAAGGCGATGCCGCGTCTGGGCGAAGGGGTGGAGAGCACTGGGGAGTTGTCGGAATCGGCCGTCGATGCCGCCGTCTCGGCGGTCCTGCGCATGGTGACCTTGGCCAAGCAACTCGGCGCCGAGCGGATCGAAGTGGTCGCCACCAGCGCCGTTCGCGACGCCTCCAACGGCTCCGACTTTACGCAGCGGGTGCTGAACGCCACCGGACAGTCGGTACGGATCCTGAGCGGTGAAGAAGAGGCCTTGCTCTGTTATCGCAGCGCCCTCGCCCATTTCGAGTTGGGCGCAGGCCGGACCGTCGTGATGGATATCGGCGGGGGCTCCCTCGAGCTCGTGCTCGCAAAGGACGGACTGATCGAGCGGGTGGCCTCGTTGCCCTTTGGCGCGGTGCGGTTGACGGAGAAATTCCTCACGCCCGTGGTGCGGCCGCGCCGTGTTCGTGCGCTGCGCGAGCACGTACGCGACGGCCTCAAGAAGGCCGTTCCAGTGAAGGACTGGCGCGGCGCGCAGGTCATCGGCTCGGGCGGCACGTTCACCAACCTCGCCGGTATCGTACTGTCTCGGCAACACGTCTCCGTGCGGTCGCCGCACGGCACCCGGGTCACGAGAGCGGAACTCGAGCATGTGCTCGAATGGCTGCAGCGCATCGATTCCGCCGAACGACAGGCAGTCCCTGGACTCAATCCGGCGCGCGCTGACATCATCGTCGCGGGGCTCGCGGTAGCGGCCGAAGTGCTCGGCCGGTTCGACCCGCGCGACCTGATGACGTCGGCGTATGGTATTCGCGAAGGCTTGTTGCTCGAAGCGGCGAAGATCGAGCCCACGGTCGCCGATCCCGGCGTGTCACGCGAGCGTTCGGTGCGCGAATTCGCCGAGCGGTGCCATTACGAAGAGCCGCACGCCCGTCAGGTCATGGCGCTCTCGCTCCAGCTATTCGACGCGCTCGCGTCCAAACTCGATCTGTCGCCGGCCGACCGGCTCACTCTGGCCGACGCGGCACTGTTGCACGATGTGGGCTACCACATCAACTACGAGAAGCACCACAAGCATTCCTTTCACCTCATTTCGCACGCCGATCTGCTCGGCATGACGCCGTCGGAGCAGATCACCATCGCGCACATTGCCCGCTATCATCGTGGTGCGGCGCCCAAGCTGAAGCATCCCGGGTTCGGCGAGCTCGACAAGAGTGCGCAGCGGCGCATCATCAAGCTGTCGGCCATTCTGCGCTTTGCCGACGGCATGGACCGCGGTCACGTGAGCGCGGTTGGCAAGATGTCGGTGAAGTGGAGCCACGATGCCCTGCGCGTAACCGCGCACGAGGCGGAGGGGGCGACGAATGTCCGGCTCGAATGCTGGGGCGCCAGCCGCAAGCGTCGCCTGCTCGAAGAGGTCATCGACAAGCCGGTGTTCGTCTTCCTCCCCGACGGCACCCAGGTCAGCGCGGACGAAGACGGCGACGGCGAATAATCGCCGTCGCCGTTTCGACGCTACACGCTGCCCTTCTTCTTGCGTTTGGGTGGCCGTGCCGCCGCCGTGCCCCACGGCTCCTTGATGAGGATCTGCTGCGTGGCTTTCGTCTCGGCGCCCGGACCAGGCTCACGACGACGGTATTGGCCGTCGGCATTGAGTTCCCAAGCCTGACGATTGTCGGCGAGGCACGTGGCCAGCACCGCATCGAGTCCCTTGTGCAACGCCACATCTTCGATCGGCGTCAGCACTTCGACGCGCCGATCGAAATTGCGCGGCATCCAATCGGCTGAGCCGATGTAATACTCCGGATTACCGGCGTTCGCAAAATAGGACAGGCGCGAGTGTTCGAGAAAACGCCCGATAATGCTGACCACACGAATGTGGTCACTGACCCCCTTGAGACCGGGCAAGAGGCAGCAGATACCGCGGACGATCAGATCGACCTGCACCCCCGCCTGCGACGCCCGATAGAGGGCTGCGATGATTTCGGGATCGACCAAGGCGTTCATCTTGGCGATGATGCGCCCCCCCTTGCCGGCTCTCGCATGCGCCGTTTCTCGGTCGATGAGCTCGAGCATCTTGGCGCGCAACGTGACCGGCGCGACAGCTAGTCGCCGGTAGAACTTCTGCCGTGACACGCCGGTGAGGGAATTGAACAGGTCCGAAAGATCGGCGCCGAGCTCGGGGTGACAGGTGAACAGCCCCATGTCGGTGTAGAGCCGTGCGGTCTTGCTGTTGTAGTTCCCGGTACCGATGTGAACGTACCGGCGGATGCCATCGGGATCCCGGCGCACGACCAGCACGGTCTTGGCGTGTGTCTTGAGCCCTGGTAATCCGTACGCGACATGGATGCCGAAGCTTTCCATGGTCCGCGCGAAGGTGATGTTGTTCGCTTCGTCGAAGCGCGCCTGCAGCTCGATGAGCACCGCCACCTGCTTCCCGGCTTCGGCGGCGTCCGTCAATGCACGCACAATGGCCGTGTCGCCCGAGGTGCGGTACAGCGTGAGCTTGATGGCCAGGACGTGCGGATCATTCGCCGCCGCGTCGAGAAACGCCTCGACCGACCCGCTGAACGATTCGTACGGGTGATGCACCAGCACGTCGTGCTCGCGAATGGCGTCAAAGATGTTGCGGGTATCCTTGAACGCCGGCGGGACCTGTGGCACATGCGGCGGATCCCGCAGCTCGGGCACGTCGAGCATCGCGAGCTGCATGAGATCGCCCATCTCGAGCAGATCGTCGATGTCGTGCACGTCCTGCGGACCGAGCGGCGCGACCAGCTGGGTCTCGCTTTCGCTCAGCTCTTCGAGCAGCAGCTGGCGAATGCGCTCCGGCATGTCCTTCTGCACCTCGAGGCGCACGACTTCACCGAAACGGCGCTGGAACACCTGCTGCTCGATGGTCTCGAGCAGATCTTCCGGCTGATCCATCTGCCCAAGATCGAGATCGGAATAGCGCGTGATGCGGAAGGTGTACCAGCGGACGACTTCCATGCCCGGAAAGAGCGCACCGAGCCGAGTCCCGATGACGTCCTCGAGTGGCACGTAGCAGTGCGCGCGGCCAATGGGGACCCAGCGTGGCAGCGACTTGGGGACCTTCACCCGCGCAAAGTGATCCTTGCCGGTCACGGGGTCCTTGATATCCACCGCCAGTGACAACGACAGATTCGAGATGTACGGAAACGGATGCCCCGGATCGACCGCCAACGGCGTAAGTACCGGAAACACCTGCGACTCGAAAAACGCGTTCACCCGGTCGCGCTCTTCCTCGGACAGCGAATCCATCGAGACGAGACAGATGTCGTGTCGGGCCAGTGCCGGGAAAAGCTCCCCCTTCAGGCAACGCCGGCGGCGCGCGATGAGCTCGCGTACGCGCGTGCGGATGGCATCGAGCTGTTCATCGGGGGCGAGCGGATCGGGCGCGTACTGCTTGGTGCCGGCCGTGACTTTGCGCCGCAGCCCCGCCACGCGCACCATGTAGAACTCATCGAGATTCGTGCTGAAGATCGACATGAACTTCAGCCGCTCGAGCAGCGGGACGCGCTCGTCGAGGGCTTCCTCGAGGACGCGGGCGTTGAAGTCGAGCCACGAGAGCTCGCGATTCAGATAGGGCAGCGACAGCGAGGTCACTGAAGACATTGTTGCGTTGGCGGCCGTACGCGAGCGCACGGCCGCCATCTCCACATCAAAGGGGATTGAACGCCGCGAGCAGCCAGTACGACAGCGCGGCCATGAGTGCGCTGGCTGGAATGGTGATCACCCACGCCCAGACGATCCGGCTCGCCAGTCCCCAGCGCACCGCCGACAAACGGTTGGTGGCACCGACGCCGACAATGGCACCGGTAATAGTGTGCGTCGTCGACACCGGAATGCCGAACCGCGAGGCCAGCAGAATCACCATCGCGCCGCCGGTTTCCGCGCAGAATCCACCGACCGGGCGCAGCTTGGTGATGCGCGTACCCATCGTGTGAACGATGCGCCACCCGCCGAAGAGCGTCCCCATCGAGATCATCGTGTAGGCACTCAGCTCCACCCACACGGGAATGGTGTCGAGCGACGTCACGTAGAAGTGCGACAGCAGACCGGTCTGGCCAGCGAATGATGCCTGCGTTGCAACCAACAGCCCGACAATGATGCCCATGGTCTTTTGCGCGTCATTGCCCCCGTGCGCCAAGGACAATAGCGCCGAGCTGGTCAGCTGCAACACGCGGAAGACTTTCTCGGCCTTCGCGTTCACGACGTTTCGAAACACGTTGAACACGATCACCATGAGGATGAACCCCATGAAGGCACCGAGCGCCGGGGAGAGCACAATCGCCGACAGCGTCTCGATCCACTTCTTGCCCCACAGCAGTGCGCCGAACCCGACCTTGGCGACCGCCGCCCCGGCGTACCCGCCGATCAGCGCATGCGAGCTGCTGGACGGGATGCCGAACCACCACGTGATGAGATTCCAGGTGATGGCCCCGAGCAGTCCGCCGAGGATGACGTTGGCATCGACCACGTTGAGATCGATGAACCCCGAAGCGACGGATTTCGCGACGGCCGTACCAACGAAGAACAACGCCGAGAAGTTGAAAACCGCCGCCCAGATGACGGCCGCGAGTGGGCTCAGAACCCTCGTCCCAACGATCGTGGCGATCGAGTTGGCCGAGTCGTGAAAGCCGTTGATGAAATCGAATGCGAGCGCGACGACGACGATAAAAATGACGAAGGAAACCACAGGTCAGTACGCGGTCAGCTGTTCTTGAGCGCGATACTTTCGAGCGTGTTCGACACGTCCTCACACTCGTCGATCGCTTCTTCGAGCGCGTCGAAGATTTCTTTCCATTTCAGCACTTCGATCGCCGGTTCTTCCTTGGCGAACAGCGCCCCGACCGACTGCGCGTACAACACATCGCCTTCCTCTTCCAGCAACTTCACGGCACGCCCGTGCTCCATCATGCGCTGGCGATTGGAGATGTTGCCCACCGCCTGCAGAATCTCCTTGCCCGCCCGGACCAGCACGTCGGCCATTTGCACGCCGCCATCGCGCGGGGCGGTCACACGGAACATCACCACGCGACGCGACGCGCCGTTGATGAGATCGATGACGTTGTCCAGGCGCTTGGCCAGCAGGTGAATGTCTTCGCGATCGAGCGGGGTCACGAAGCTCGTATCGATCCGCTGATTGATCAGGTGGACGATCGCGTCACCGTCGGTTTCCACCTTCTTGATCTGCACCGAAAGCTGCGCGGCATTGGCGGGATTTTCGAACAGCGTCCGCAGCAACGTGGCCGCTTCACTGATGTGCACCGCGAGACCGCGGAAGTGATCGAAGAACGTTTCGTCTTTGGAGAAAAGCTTCACGGCAGCGTTATGGACTGAGGGAATGCACGTTCGGAGATTCAGTGCCAATGCTGTCCCGGGCACGCGGCGGTGCCGACAGGACGGGCAGAGAACACGAATCATGTAACGAAAGCTTCCCCGGGGACAGACCGCTATCTGCAATCGCGCGCCGGCCGGCCGTTGTTACACGGGCGAGACAATTCGCCATTTAGCGTAACACGCAGTAACGGTTCAGGACCAAACCACCTTGGCGTCCGACACCGCCGTCCGGCGTCGCACCAGCTCCGGGTTCTCGAACCACCGCGCCAGCAGTACCCCGGCCACGAAGCCCCCCACGTGCGCCCAGACCGCCACACCGCCCGAGATTTCGCGGCGGGGCGGCGACAGCTGCGGCAGCCCCGACAGCACCTGGCTGCCGAACCAGAAGATCAGCACCAGCCACGCCGGAAAGCGGAACAAAAAGATGGGCGGAATGAAGGTGCGTACCCGCACCTTGGGGTAGAGCACCAGATAGGCGCCCATGATGCCGGAAATGGCCCCCGAGGCCCCCACCGTCGGCACCGGCGACGTCGGGTCCACCAGCAGGTGCGCCATGGCCGCCGCCACACCCGTGAGCAGATAGAACGCGACGAAGCGCCCTCGCCCCATGCTGTCTTCGACGTTGTTGCCGAAGACCCAGAGATAGAGCGAATTGCCGATGATGTGCCCCCAGCTGCCGTGCAGAAAAATGGACAGCACCGGGGTGAACCAATTGATGGTTTGGTTGTCCACAAAGCACCCCAGGGGCTGGCCGTCCACGACCCCCAGCGGCACCCCCAGCCCTAGCGGAGCCTGCCGGCTTACCTCCCCCGGCACAAAGCCCAGGTCACACACGCTCACGGCCAGCGCCATTGGCGCGCCGCCCCCCTGCACGAAGAGCCAGACCGCCCAGGTGACGCCCAGAATGAGCAGCGTCATGACGGGCGTTCGTAAGGTCGGGTTGTCGTCAGAGATGGGAAACACGGCAGTCCCCTCAGGTCAAAATGGCAGACTGCCGGAGCGACAGTCCCTCGCCCGCGCCAAATCACGGCATGTACGCCGCTCCGGCAGAATCAATCCGGCCCGGCGCTTGCCTTTCTACGGCCAGAAGCATCAGAAGGTGCCGGCGCCTCCGCCGCCCCTTCTTCAAAAGCAGGACCTCAACACGAGATCCCCATGGCTGAAAAAGTTATCGGCATCGACCTCGGCACCACCAATTCCGTGGTGTCCGTGCTGGAAGGTGGCGATCCGGTCGTCATCCCGAACGCTGAAGGCGGTCGCACCACGCCCTCCGTCGTCGGCTTCACGAAAGACGGCGAGCGCCTCGTTGGCCAGATCGCCAAGCGTCAGGCGGTGACCAACCCGCAGAACACGATTTTCTCCATCAAGCGCTTCATGGGCCGCCGCGTGAACGAGGCGCAGGCCGACCAGTCGCGCGTGCCCTACAAGATCGTCGCTGGTCCGAACGACGTAGCCGCGGTCGAAGTGGGTGGCAAGCGCTACACGCCCCCCGAAATCTCGGCCATGATTCTGCAGAAGATGAAGCAGACGGCCGAAGACTACCTCGGCCACAGCGTCACCAAGGCCGTCATCACGGTCCCCGCGTACTTCAACGACGCCCAGCGCCAGGCCACCAAGGACGCCGGCAAGATCGCCGGCCTCGAAGTGCTGCGCATCGTCAACGAGCCGACGGCGGCCGCGCTCGCCTACGGCCTCGACAAGAACAAGAAGACCGATGAAAAGGTCGCCGTGTTCGACTTGGGCGGCGGTACGTACGACATCTCCGTCCTCGAGCTCTACGACGTGGACGGCACGCGCCAGTTCGAAGTGAAGTCGACCAACGGTGACACCCACCTGGGCGGCGATGACTTCGACCAGCGCGTCATGGATTGGCTCGTGGCCGAGTTCAAGCGCGATCAGGGCATCGACCTGTCGAAGGACCCGATGGCCATTCAGCGCCTCAAGGAAGCGGGCGAAAAGGCCAAGATGGAGCTGTCGAGCGCGAGCACGACGGACATCAACCTGCCCTTCATCACCGCCGACGCGTCCGGCCCCAAGCACCTGAACTACACGCTCTCGCGCGCCAAGTTCGAGCAGCTCGTGGACGACCTCATCCAGCGCACGCTCGAGCCCATGAAGAAGGCGCTCGACGACGCCGGCATGAAGCCCAGCGAAATCGACGAGATCATTCTCGTCGGTGGCTCGACGCGCATTCCGAAGATTCAGGAAGTCGTCAAGAACTTCTTCGGCAAGGAGCCCAACAAGGGCGTGAACCCTGACGAAGTCGTCGCCGTGGGTGCCGCCATTCAGGGCGCCGTGCTCACCGGCGAGCAGAAGGACGTGCTCCTGCTCGACGTGACGCCGCTCTCGCTCGGCATCGAAACGCTCGGTGGCGTGATGACGGTGCTCATCCCGCGCAACACGACGATCCCGACGAAGAAGGCCGAAACGTTCTCCACCGCCGACGACAACCAGACGACGGTCGAGATCCACGTGCTGCAGGGTGAGCGCGATCTGGCGGTGTATAACCGCACGATCGGCAAGTTCCAGCTCACGGGCATTCCGCCTGCTCCGCGCGGAATGCCGCAGGTCGAAGTCACCTTCGACATCGACGCCAACGGCATCCTGCACGTGACGGCGCGCGACAAGGCGAGCGGCAAGGAACAGAAGATCCGCATCGAAGCGTCGAGCGGCTTGTCGGATAACGAGATCGACCGCATGGTGAAGGACGCGGAAAAGAACTCGGCCGAAGACAAGAAGCGTCGCGAAGAAATCGACACGCGCAACCGTCTCGACTCGCAGACGTACGAAGTCGAGAAGAACGTGAAGGAGTGGGGCGACAAGGTCGCCGCGCCTCTCAAGGAGCGTATCGACGCGGCCATCGAGCGGGCCCGCAAGGCGCTGCGTGGCGACGATCTCAACGAGATCCGTGAAGCGCAGGAAGAGCTGAGCAAGGCGTACAGCGAAGCCGGTCAGGCGTTCTATCAGCAGCAGGCGTCGCCGGACGGCGCGCCGGCCGCCGACGGGGCCGCCCCGCAGGGCGACGCCGGTGCCCAAGGCGCCAAGCCGGACGACGTGGTCGAAGCCGATTACGAAATCGTCGACGACAAGAAGTAATCGCCCTCTGGCGTGACCCCGAGCCCCGCCGGAAACTCCCGGCGGGGCTTTGGTGTCTTACTGAAGGAAGTTTCGAAGGACCGCTGGTTTCGCACCATCAACATCATTCGAGCCATGGCTGCACGATTCTCACGATTCCGCTTTGCCACCGCCGCTGTCGTCAGTTTTGCTGGCGGTGTGCTCTTTGCGTCCGGCATGGACTGGACGAAGATCAGCTGGGCCCAGAGCACCACGGGCAATCGCCCCGCGGTCTCCGCGCGCGGCCCCATGAGTCCCGAGGGCGTCGGGAGTTTTGCCGACATCGCCGAGCGTGTGACGCCCGGCGTGGTGGCGGTGAACACCACGCGCACGGCGCGCCCCCGCGCCAACATCCGCGGCCGCGCCCCACAGGGGATGGAAGATTTCCTCGAGCAGTTCGGCGGCCCACAGCCGCGTCAGCAGCGCGGTGAAGGCTCCGGCTTCATCATGAGCAGCGACGGCTACATCGTGACCAACAATCACGTGGTCGCCGACGCCGATCAGGTTTCCATCACGCTCAGCGACGGGCGCATCTTCAAGGCCAAGGTCGTCGGCACCGACTCCACCACCGATGTCGCCGTGGTGAAGATCGACGCGAAGGGGCTCCCCACGCTCACGATTGGCAACGACGAGAACACGCGCATTGGTGAATGGGTGCTGGCGGTCGGCAACCCGCTCGGCCTCGACTTCACCGTGACGGCGGGCATCATTTCGGCCAAGGGACGCGGACAGGAAATCAACCTCCCCAACGCCGGCAACTTCACGATCTCCGACTTCATCCAGACAGATGCGGCGATCAATCCCGGCAACTCGGGTGGACCGCTCATCAACATGCGCGGCGAAGTCATCGGCTTGAACAGCGCCATCGCGAGCCAAACGGGGTTCTACTCCGGCTACGGCTTCGCCATCCCGATCACGCTCGTCAAGAACGTGTCGGACGACCTGATCAAGGAAGGACGTGTCCGCCTCCCTGTCATGGGCGTGTCGGTCACGCGCATCGAGCCGGAAGACGCCGGCATCAACGGCCTCGCACGCGTAGCGGGTGTGAAGGTCGCAGGCTTCAATCCGCCCGATGGTGGGCCGGCCAAGGCCGCGGGCATCGAAGTGGGCGACGTGATCATCACCGTCGACGGCAAGCCGGTCGATCGCGTGAGCTCGCTGCAGCGTATCGTGCGCATGCGGAAGGTGGGTGAACGCATTCCGGTCGAAGTCATGCGCTTCGGCACCAAGAAGCGTTTTGATGTGCGCCTCGAAGAAGCCAACGCCACGAACCGCCTGGCGGTGAACCCGGAGTCGCCCGAGGCGGCGACCAACCCTTCCGCCGGGAAGCTTGGCCTCACCGTCGAAGCGCTCCCTGCCGACATCGCGGCACGCCTCCGCACCAATGGCCGCGGTGTACGTGTGGCCGACGTCTCAGAAGACGGCCCCGCGCGCGACAAGATCGCCGCCGGCAGCGACGTCGTCCTCGCCGTGCTCTACCCCACCCCGCGCCGCGACGTGCGCAGCGTGGGAGACCTGCAGTCCGCCGTCTCGACGCTCAAGGACGGGGACTACGTGAGCCTGCTCGTGCAGTCGCTTGATCCGCGGTTGGGCCAGCGCGTCGTGAACCTACGCATTGGCGGGTAGAGATTTGAGCTCTGAGTTCTGAGATCTGGGGGCCAGAGCCCAGACTCAGACTCCAGAACTGAGCCTTTGATAGCTGTGAGAGTCGAGTAACGCAGAAGCGAGAGGCGAGACCCAAAACCGCGGGTCCTCACCTCTCGCTTCTGCGTTACTCGACTCTCACGCCGATCCGGGCTCGCGTCTCGTCTCTCGAATCTGACCGCCGACTCTCAGAACTCAGATCTCGGTTACCTGCTAAAGAGGTACAACGAGACTCCCGCTTGCACTCGAGTGGCCGTGGACCGGAACGTTTCGTCGGTGCGATTGGAGAATTGGGGCGCGCTGGTGAGGTTGCCAAAGGTCCAGAGCGCGGTGCCGTTGAGGGCAATCTTCGGGGTCACGTACAGGTGCACGCCCGCGCCGCCCGTGGGCGCGATGCCGTCGAAGTCTCGGCCGGCGTTGGCGGTGCGGCCCGTGGCGCCCGCGGTCACGAAGAGGCGCAATGGGGAGCCTGCCCCCGGCAGCACATTGAAGCGCAACAGCGCGTCGTACTGGGTCAGCTTCACGTCCTGTGCATTATCCGATCCGGTGAGCACACTGCGATCGAAGTTCACCAGCACCGACACGTTGTCGCTCAGGCCAAGGCCGGCATGCAACCCGAAGCCGTTGCCGAACTCGAGATCCTGCGCGGCGCTTTTCACGCTGACCGAGGTCCCGGAGTACTGGATGCCGGCGAAGAGTCCCTTGGTGGATCCGGACTGTGCGTGGGCCGCGTTGGCGAGTCCGAGGCCTGCGAGCAGCATGGTCGCCGTCGTGGCGGTGCGTAGCGAACGTGTCATGTGTCCTCCGGTGGGAATGAACGTCGAGTGAGGCTCGACCAAGGCGGGATTGTGCGGGCCGTCACACATGACAGACTCCCCACGAATTCTACTGCCCTCGATACCGTGAAGCGCTGGCGTGGTTCCCGCATGTTAGCTTCGTGGGCATGACTGCCCCGCTTCAGCTTTCGCGCGACGAGATGCAGGCCCTCGGCCATCGCGCCCTCGACATGGTCATCCAGCATTTCGAGACCAACCGCGACAACCCCACCGCCCGGACGCTCACCCGCGAGGAAGCCGCGGCCCGTCTGCATACGCCGCTGCCGGAGCAGCCTACCCCGCCGGCGGAGCTGTTGGAGTTGCTGGCGCGCGAGGTGTTCCCCAACGCGTTCCATCCGGACCATCCGCGCTTTTACGCGTTCGTGCCCAGCCCCACCAACTTCGTGAGCGTCGTGGGTGACTTCCTCATGAGTGGGCACAACATCTTTTCTGGGCACTGGCTGGCGTCGTCGGCGGCCTCGCAGATCGAACTCACGGTGCTCGAATGGTTGCGCGAGGCGTGCGGCCTGCCCGCCACCGGAAGTGGCATTCTGGTGAGTGGCGGGTCCATGGCCAACTTGTCGGCCATTGTCGCCGCGCGAGAAGCGCGACTGGGCGGACACGACCCGACCGCCGTGGTGTACTGCTCCGACCAGACGCACTCCTCCATGTTCAAGGGACTGCGCATCCTGGGCTTCGGGAAAAACCAACGTCGCGCCGTCGCGACCGACGAACATTTCCGGTTGTCCGTGCCGGCGCTCGCCGAAGCCATCGCGCATGATCGCGCCAACGGTATGCGGCCCTTCTGCGTGGTCGCGAACGCCGGCACCACCAACACCGGCGCCATCGATCCGTTCGACGAACTTGCCGACTTGTGCGCGCGTGAAGGACTCTGGCTGCACGTCGATGGGGCGTACGGTGCCGCCGCCGTGTTCACCGAGCGCGGCAGTGCGTTGTTGCGTGGCCTTGGCCGCGCCGACTCCATCACGCTCGATCCCCACAAATGGCTCTTTCAGCCATACGAATTGGGATGCCTGTTGGTGCGTGATGCGGCCACGCTCACGAACGCGTTCAGCATGGACGACGACGATCACGCCGACTATCTCGCCGACGTAGCGCGCCACGTGCAACAGGACGTGAACTTCTACGACCGCGGCATCCAGCTCACGCGCGGCTTCAAGGCGCTCAAGTTGTGGCTCAGCATGCGCGCCTTCGGCATGGCGGAGTTCCGTCGCGGTATCGAGGTGGGCTTCGACATGGCCGAAGAGGCCGAGCGGCTGCTGCGCGCCGACGGGCGCTGGACCATCGTCACGCCTGCGGCCATGGGTATCGTCACCTTCCGCTGGCATGAGGAGGGTCGCTCGGCGGAGGAGCTGGATTCGGTGATTGCCCGCACCGCCGACCGCATGCG
>JAIXTI010000236.1 GCA_027484025.1 bacterium | reverse complement strand
GGCCAGCAGGTTCAGCGCATCGGCATCCAGTACCGTGGGCCTGCCGGCGGACAACAATGGCCGCAGCAGTCCGCGGGCCCAGTCGCCACGGCCGAGGCCGGGACCGACCACCAGTGCCGTCGCCCGCGCCAACAGCGTCGGGAAGTCCGGACCGTGCGGGCCGCCGGCGACCATCAGTTCGGGGCGCGCCGCCAGCATCGCGGCGGCGTGTTCGGGTCGCGTCCAGACGCTGGTCAGCCCGGCGCCGCCCCGCGCGGCCGCCTCGGCGGCGAGGCGGATTGCCCCGGCCATGCCGTGATCGCCACCGACCAGCAGCACATGGCCGAAATCGCCCTTGTGCGCCGTGCGGCGTCGCGGTGGCAGCCAAGTCGATAGCCAGCCGGGCCCGATCGCATCCAGATCGGCCGGCGCGTCGAGCATCGATTCGCCATCCGCCAGCAGGGGTGCCAGCTTGAGGACGCCGGTCAGCGCCGGCCCCTCGCCGGTCAGCAAGCCCGGCTTGCCGACCAGCATGGTGACGGTGGCGGTCGCGCGGACCGCCGTGCCCTGAACCTGCCCACGATCGGCGCAGAGGCCGCTCGGCAAATCCACGGCCAGCACCGGCGCAGTCTGCTGATTGATCGCCGCGACCGCGGCTGCCGCCGCGCCCTCCAGCGGTCGCAGCAAGCCGATGCCGAACAGCGCATCGACGACCACGTCGGCCCGATCCAGACGCGCTGGCACGGGCGAGGTGCTGCCGCCGGCGCCGATCCAGTCGGCCGCGGCACGCGCGCCATCACCGACGCCGGGCAGCAATCCGTTCAAGGCGTGCACGCAGACGTCGCGGCGTTTGGCTTTGAGGCGCAGCGCCAGCGCATATCCGTCGCCGCCGTTGTTGCCGGGACCGCAAACGATCGTGAAGCGCTGGGCGAGCGGCCAGCGCGATTCGATCTCGCGGTCCAGGGCCTCGGCAGCGCGCTTCATCAATGTGTAGCCGCCGCAAGCGGCAATCCGCTGTGCCTCGATCCGGCGCAGCGTGTCAGTGGCGTAAAGCGGCAGGGTCGACGAAACAGGCACGGACGCTCCAGCGGGACGGCGTGCGCTCATTGTCCACGCATTGCCGGGCGTCTGTGCGCGCCACCTCATCACGGCAGCGCCGCCCGGAAACGCATGGGGCGACCCGGAGCATTGCCCCGGGTCGCCCCATTTCAACCGCCCGGACTTACTTGGCGGCCGGTGCCGAGCCGAGCGCCTTCAGGGCGTCGCGCAGCTTGGTGCTGAGATCCAGCAGCTGGGTCTGCTCTTCGTCGCTGAGCGCTTCCACGGCATCGGCGAGGCGCTTCTTTTCCAGCGAGAGGTAGGACTTCAGTTCTTTCTTGCCAGCCGGCGTCAGCGAAAAGCTGACGAAACTGGCGTTGTCTTCACGACGCTGCTTCTTCAGCAGGCCACGCTCGATCAGACGGCTGAGGAACTCGGAGGCCGAGTTCGGTGCGCAATCGAGCAGTTCGGCCACCGCGCCGACGCGGTCGATCCCGCCGTTTGCAGCTGCCTTCAGTACTTCGAAGGCGGAATTGCTGAGGTCGCTGCGATGCGGCTTGTCGGCCAGCAGCAGGATGTCCATCAGCGTGGTGTTGAACTTGTCTGCCGTCGCTTCGGCGGCGCTCTTGGTCTTGGCCATATCGTTCTCCCTGATTCTCCCCGGCTTGTCGTGAAAGACTATAGGTGAAATGCCCGCCGGAAATCGTCGCGCATACTGTTTGACAATCGCGACATCTGGTGACGCGCTCCCGTGCAGTCGTCACGTTTTTGACCCGCGACCGGCCATTGACGGCCGTAGAGGCATCGTCCGGACATGACTACCGCCATCGTCTGGTTTCGTCGCGACCTGCGACTCCGAGGCAATCCGGCGCTGGCGGCGGCAATCGCCGGCCACGCGCGGGTGTTGCCGGTCTACATCCACGCTGCGGACGAGGACGGCGACTGGCCCGCCGGAGGCGCCAGCCGGAGTTGGCTGCACCACGCGCTGGAGGCGCTGGATGCCAGTCTGCGCGGGCTCGGAAGCCGGCTGGTGCTCGCAAAAGGCCCCACCGAGGCCGCGTTGACGCGGCTGGTCGAGGTCAGCGGCGCGCAGGCGGTGTACTGGAATCGGCTGTACACACCGACCGCGGTGGCGCGCGATCGCGGCCTCAAGGCGCAGCTGCGCGCCCGCGGCCTGGATGTAACGACTTGTAACGGTGCTTTATTGTACGAGCCGTGGGAAGTGCTGACCGGCGCGGGCGATCCGTATCGGGTTTTCACCCCCTACTGGCGCCGCGCCGCGGCCCGGCTGGAGCCGTCGCCTCCGATACCGACGCCCACGACACTGGCCGACCCCGGCATCGAAGGCCTGTCGCTCGCGGCGCTGGGACTGAAGCCGCCGATCCCGTGGGATCGCGATTTCTACGCCGAAGCCACGCCCGGCGAAGTCGGCGCGCAGGGCGCGCTGCAGGGCTTTCTCGACCGCGGTCTGCATGACTACGCCAATGGTCGCGATCTGCCGGCGCGGC
>JAIXTI010000023.1 GCA_027484025.1 bacterium | reverse complement strand
GGCGCGTTCGGTGGCGACCTGTCGCACGGCGTATCAGGGCGGCCGGATGGGGAGCGATGTGTTGGGCGACCTGCCGGAGCGCGCGGTGGTGCCGTTTGTGCCCACGACGCAGGTGGTGTGGCGGTCCACGTGGCAGGCGACACGCCGGGCGTTGGCGGCACTGTACGCGACCTGCGAGGGGTATGCGGCGCTGCACTTCATGCGCGTACCGCTGTTCATTGTGAACGGGAGCGGGTTGTCACTGGATGACGCCCGTTTTGGCCTCGGGGGCGGGTTCAGCCATATGGAGGTCCCACAGCCAGGGTGCTCACGGGAGCGGTACTGGATCCCGGGGTGGGTGCCGCCGCGGGGGGATGTCCTGGGGGCAACCGATAACCCGTAACGCGCACCCATGACCCGGAACTGATCAGTTGCGAGTCTTGGGTGCAGGTAGTGGGTTGTACGTTTCCCTTAGTCGAGCTGTCGGCATGCAGCGACCGGCCCCGGCTTGTAGTCGGGCGGCGCGGCGAAGACGCCGAACTCCTGCACGCGTGCGGGCTCGGTGGGGGCGAGGGTGATCCGCACGCGCAGCGCGCCCGCCGCACACGAAAGTTTCCACTCGCCCCGTAGTGCATTCTCCGCCCACATGGGGCCGTCGGCGCGGCAGTTGCCGCCGGCGTTCTGCACCAGCTTGCCGATCGCCGCAGCGCGGCGCGGGGCGCTTTCGTCGAGATAGAGGTTCATCGCCGCAATGCTGTCGGCGAGTGGCTGCGTCCACGCGTTGGTGATGAGCCGTGTCACCTTGTCCTGCATGGCGGCGAGCACCGGCGACGGTTCGATGGCGCGGGGTGAGAGTCCGCCGCTCTTGGCCAACACCTCGTAGGCGGCGTCGATGGGCGCGCCCCAGCTGGTGTAGGTGAGATTGCCGAGAGCGATGATTCCGACGCCATACTCGGGGAGCCAGCGCATCTGCGAGCCGAAGCCGGGGAGTCCGCCGCTGTGCGCGACGATGTGGTTGAAGAGACAGTTTTGCGACGCACGGAGACCGTAGGCGTAGCCACCGCCGTTCATGCTCACGGTGCCGTTGGCGAGTCGCGTGACACTGCCCGGGGCGAAGCGCCACACCTGCTGCATTTCGCGCAATGACGAGCGCTTGAGCACCGGCGATTCGGCCCCGTCGCGCGGAGGCCACGCGCTGAGCATGAGTCCCACCCAGCGACTGAGATCGGCGCTCGATGTCAGCATGCCACCCATGGCGCCGAAGGACCCGTCGGGGAGTTGCGCCTCTTCGAGCCACGCGCCGTCCTGCAGGCGATATCCGTGCGCGAGGCGCGACGCCGGAACGTCACGGGCTTCGAGCGTGGTGCTCGTCATGCCCAGCGGACGCAGCACCTTTTGCTGGATGTACTGCGCGTAGGGTATGCCGCTCACGTTCACCACGATGCGACCGAGAATGGCGAAGCCGAAGTTGCTGTACTCGTACGCAACGCCGGGCGTGTTCGAAAACGGAATCCCGCGTTCGATCATGCGTGACAGGTCGTCATCGCTGGCCGACAGCTGCTGGTCACCCCACGGATTGTCCTCGGGAAATCCGGCGGCGTGCGACAGCAGATGCCGCACCGTAATGCGCGGGGCATCGCTGGTGGCGTAGCGCAGCTTTTTGAGTTGCGGGACGTACTGCTCTGCCGGGGTGTCGAGTGACAGCTTGCCGGCGTCGCGCAGCTGCAGAATGGCGAGTGCGGTGAAGCTTTTCGTCATGCTGGCAATGCGGAACACGCTGCTGGTGTCTACACGCGCCTTGCTGGGCACGTCTCGTAGACCATGAGCCGCCACGTGCAGGAGCTTGCCGTCGACAATGATGCCGTACGCGATACCGGGCACGCGCGAGCGCTCCATGAAGCTGCGCATGACGCTGTCGACGGCGGGAATGGCGCGTGTGAGCTTGCCGAGGCGATCGGCGTCGCGGAAGGTCGGGACCGGGGCGATGCTCGATTGCGCGGCCGCGAAGGTCGGCGCGAAGGTCAGACCGAGGGCGGCGACAGCCGCGCGGGAGAGCGGGCGAGTAGGCATGGGGAGGAAGTGCACTCTGAACGTCCGTTCGTCAATGAACGGCGGGGGTGGGGCGGATTGGCTGGGTTCAGCAAGGCGCTGCCGGTAGCCCCGAGGCCGCGAACTCCGCATGATTCGGAGCGTGCGCCGTCGCCGATTGGGGTTGAATACAGGGCATCGCCTTGTCTTCCTTGTGCCGAGCTCATGATGCCCCGAAAGAGTGCTCAGTCATCCGCATCAGTAACCACACGGTCGAATCCGTTGCCGAAAGCCCCGTCGCCCGACATGGTCGCCCGCATGCAGCGTGTTGCCGCGTACATAGAGGCGCACGCCGACGCCTCGCTGCCGCTGACGGTGCTAGCCAAGGAGGCGGCGATGAGCCCGCACCACTTTCAGCGCACGTTCACGGCGGTGCTGGGGGTGAGCCCCAAGCAATACCAGTCGGCGCGTCGGCTGGCGCAGTTCAAGGAGAAGCTGCGTGAGGGGGATACGGTGCTGTCGGCGACGTTCGATGTCGGCTACGGGTCGACGAGTCGCGTGTACGAGCAGGTGACCGGCGGCCTCGGGATGACGCCGTCGGCCTACCGTGCGGGTGGCGCAGGGGAAACGATCGTCTACGCGGTGCGCGACACGGCCTTTGGCGCGTTGCTGATGGCGGCCACGGCGCGCGGTGTTTGTCTCGTGGAGTTCGGCGATGACCGTGACCGGCTGGTGGCGCGTCTCCACGATGAGTTTCCGCGGGCGAGTCTGGTGCCGTCAGGAGAGTCGGCGCGCGAGCCGCTCGACGCGTGGATGGACGCGCTCGATGCGCATGTGGTGCAGGGGGCTCCGCGTCCCGCGTTGCCTCTCGATCTTCGCGGCACCGCGTTTCAGATCAAGGTGTGGCGCTTTCTGCTGAGCGTGAAGCCGGGGCAGGTGGTGAGCTACGGCGAGCTCGCGAAGGGCATCGGGCATCCGGATGCCGTGCGGGCCGTTGGGACGGCGTGTGGCGCGAACAGAGTGGCGGTGCTCGTTCCCTGTCATCGCGCGCTGCGCGCGGACGGATCATTGGGCGGCTATCGCTGGGGACTGGAGCGTAAGCGCGTGCTGCTGGACAACGAAAAGCGGGGAGCCTGACTGGCCTCCCCGCTGTTTCCGCTGATTTGCGCGCTGTTCAGTTCCCGGCTTTCAGCTTGCGGCTGGGGACGGTGTAGAGAAACCCGGTGTACTGCATTTCTTCCCACGTCTGATCGCCCCACTTCACGTTGATCTTGGCGTCGGGATTGCTGGGGTTCTCGGCGGAGTTGTCGTACCAGGCGGTGGAGACGAGTTTGGCACCGGCCGGAATTTCGAGCGGCTGTTTGAAGAAGTAGTACGTCTGCCAGTTGAAATCGTAGCGCGGCACGTCGAGCACCATCTTGCGAGTGCCGTCGGCGAGCACGAGTTCGTACTTCCACTTTTTGCCGCGCAGGTGTGTGTGCGGCAGCAGGCCGTGAATGACGACCGGCTCAGTGGGCTCGAGCGCCGACTCGACGGCTACGTCTTTCTGGCCGGCGGGCAAGGTGAACGCGCCGTTGATGAACGCGCTCATGCGCATTTCTTCGGTCGGTGCTTCGGTGGCGAACCGGAAGCCCACACTGGTGCGATCGTGCATTTCGTGGCCGCTCGCCGTGTAGTGCATCTGGAAGGTGAGCACGGTGCCTTTGCGTACCCGAATGGCGGTGCCAGCGGGCATGTACATGGTGTTGGTGCCCGGTGCGGTGCCGCCAATGAGCGTGCCCAACTGACGAGGCGGCGGATTCTTGTCGCCGGGCTGACGCGGCGGGTCGGGGGGCGTTTCGTAGAACGGCTGGTTGACGAAGAGTGGCTTGGGACGCGCGGCCGGCGCCGCGCCGGGCGCTGGTGCCGCGGTGGCTGTCGCGGCGGTGGCCACCTGCGTCTGCTGCGGCTGCGGCACCTTGGCGTAGACGAGCACATGGTGTACCACTTCGCGGGCGCCCGGCATGAACTCGATGGCGGTCACCCATTTGTCTTCGGTGAAATTCGTGGGAATTTCGAAGTACTGATAATCCACCGTCCCCTTGGCGGGCACCGTGAAGTCCGAGGGCATCGTGACGATGGCATCGGGCGTGCCCAGCTCCCACCCGGTGGCGTACGTCGGCTTGGGCGGCGTCTTCTTGAGGTCGCCCGGCTTGGCGCCGCCGTCGATCCAGCGCAGAATCGTGCTCTTGTCGAACTCCGACAGTCGGCGGTCATTGCTGAAGACGTCGTGCGGTCCTTCGGCGTGCCAGGGCGGCATATAGCCCGACTTCACGGCGTCGCGGATGTCCTTGACGTTGGCCTTGGCGCTGTCGTAGTCCATGAGCGAAAACGGCCCGAGCCCACCCTGTCGGTGGCAGCTGGTGCAGTTCTCGTACAGAATGGGCGCGACGTCCTTCGCGAAGGTGGGCGTGGCATCCTGGGCCACGAGGGGTGTGCGGTATTGCATGGATACGGCGCCGACGGTCACTGCGCCCAGAAGGGCGAGCGCGGGGGCGCGTTTCACAAAAGACATAGCGGACTCCGAGGCTGAGGCATTGGGGGATGACAATGGCGAAGCTACCCCGAATTCGCCGAATCGCGAGTTAACTTTGCTGCATCCTGTACGCCGTCCGGGCACGCCCCCTCTCCGGAATCCCACCGTGTCGCATCGATACCTGCTCCGCCTCCGCTCTTCCGTGCTGTTGTGTGGTGCTATCGTGGCGGCGCTTGTCTCGACGCCCTCGCTCGCTCAGGCGCAGCCGTCGATGGTCATTCTGGTGCGCCACGGCGAGAAGCAGCCGGCGCCGCTCGATGATCCGTCGCTGAGCGACGCGGGGGTGGCGCGCGCGAAGGCGCTGGACGTGGCGCTGGCGCACAGCACGCCCGGCACCATCGTCGTGAGCACGCGCAAGCGTACGGTAGAGACGGCGGCGGTGGTCCAGGCGCGCACCGGCGTGGCGCCCACGGTCATCGCGCTCGACGCGCAGCATGTGCGCAACGTGGCGGCCGCCATAATGCAGGCCAAAGGCGTCGTGCTGGTGGTGGGGCACTCCAACACCATCCCCGCCATCGTCAATGCTCTCGCGGGGACCAAACTTCCCGATATCTGCGATGCGAGCTACGCCACGATGTTCGTGGTGACGCCGGCCGCCGGGGGGAACGCTGCCCAAGTGGTGCAGTCATCGTACGGCGCGCCGGATGCCATCGGCGCGACCGCCTGTGGCGGCATGATCCCGAAGTAACAGGGCATTCTGCACCGACTGCCACGGCCTGACGCGTCTTGTCCCAATCGTTTTGCGAATCCCGTCGGATGGGGCCACGCTTCCGTTTTCGCGTACCGCCCCTCTTTTGCCCCTGCGCGTGATCCGCTCCCGTTCGACTGCTCCCAACCGCCCGACGTCGGTATCACCGACGTGGGCCTCGACGCCGACTACCGGCGACGAGGCGGGAGCGCGCGTGTCGGCGCGCCGCCGGTCGTGGATGCTGCTCGCGGGCGGGAGCGCCCTGGGCGTGGCGGCACTCGTGTGGCAAATGGAGCGGGAGCATGTGGCCCAGGACGTCCCCGGGGTGGTCCAGCTGTCCGTCCCCGCCGGCGCCATGCCGCGGACGTTGCCGCTTGCCGACGGCTCGCGGGTGATGCTCGCCCCCGGCAGCTCGGTGACCAGTCACGGGGTGTTTGGCGCCGGGTCGCGTGAACTCACGCTGCAGGGGGAGGCGATCTTTACGGTCTCGCCCGGCAGCACCCCGTTCGTGGTGCACACCGAGGGAGCCCGCATCGAGGACGTGAGCACCGCGTTCCTGGTGCGCGCCATCCCCGGGAGCCCCGCCAGCGGGTTGGTGCCGCGAACCATGGTGACGGTGACGGAGGGCGCGGTGCTGGTGCGCGCGGGGCGATTTACAGCCACGCTCACCGAGGGGCACGGGCTGCTGCTCGATCGCGACGGTGGGCACACCGAGCTGGGGACCACCGCCGCCATGGGCAGTGTCGCCTGGTTGGGTGGCGCGCTGCTCTTCAACGACGAGCCGATGCCGTCGGCGGTCGAGCGGCTGCAGCGGTGGACGGGCTTTCGCATCGTGCTCGACTCGTCGCTGATGTCGTCGCGACTGTCCACGGCCATCGAAGGGGAGACGCCGTCGGGGATGCTGCAGCAGGTCGCGCGGGTCCTGCACGCGCGCGCGGTCGATCGCGGCGATCATTGGGAGCTGCGTCCGGCGTCCTGAGCGGCGCCGCAATCACACGAAGCCCCGCAGGCCCTTACTTTTGATGATGCTCACACTCGGCATCGTCACCATCTCCGACCGCGCCTCCACGGGCGTGTACGAGGACAAGTCCGGCCCCGCCATTCGCGAGGTGTACACGCGCTGGTTGGCGACGCCATGGACGGAGGCGTACCGCCTCGTGCCCGACGAACAGCCGGCCATCGAAGCCGCGTTGCGGGAGCTCGCCGACGAGCTGCGTTGTCCGCTCATCGTCACCACGGGTGGCACCGGGCCGGCCCCGCGCGACGTCACGCCGGAAGCCACGGTCGCGGTGTGCGATCGCATGCTGCCGGGGTTCTCCGAGCAGATGCGCGCCGAGAGTGTGAAAACCGTACCGACGGCGATTCTGTCGCGGCAGGTGGTGGGGACGCGTGGTGCGTCACTGATCATCAACCTGCCCGGCAAGCCCAAGGCGATCGAAGAGTGTTTGCGTGCCGTGTGGGCGGCGGTGCCGTACTGCGTGGAGCTCATTGGCGGCCCGACGCTGTCGATGACCGACGCGGCCCCACGCCATCATCGTCCGTCCTGACCCTCGCGGGTCTTCACACCAGTCTGCGTGTTATGAGCCTCGCCCCTGAACTGCTCAAGATTCTCGTCTGCCCCAAGAGCAAGGCGCCCCTCGAGTATCATCCCGGTCCGCCGGAAGTGCTCGTGTGCCGCGAAAGCCGGCTCGTGTACAAGGTGCAGGACGGCATTCCCGTCATGCTCATCGAAGAGGCCGAACCGCTCGATGAGGCGGTGTATCCGCCGCGAGCGTAACCATGTCGACTGGCGACGCACATGCAGCGAAGTTGGACTGGCAGGGCGCCACGCGTGTAGTGCGCGCCGGTCTCCCCGACAAGACGGCCGGCACGCCGTACCTGCCGGGGCCGGTATTTGCCGCGCCGTATCACACGCCCGGTGATCCCTCGCAGTCGCCGTACACGTATGGTCGCTTTCACAACCCGTCGTGGAATCAGTACGAAGCCGCGCTCGCCGAACTCGAAGGCGGGAGCTGTTTGCTCTTTCCGAGCGGCATGGCCGCCACCGCGGCCGTCCTCGCGACGATGGTGCCGCCGGGCGGAACGCTCATCATGCCGCAGGAGTGCTACTACACCACGCGCGTGATTGCCTCGCAGCCATTCGACGGCGCGTGGTTTGCGGCGCAGAACATCAAGGTGGTCATGGCGCCGACAGCCGGAGATGGACTGCTGCGTGCGCTCGAGGCCGAAGCGGCGAACGGGGTGGCCATGCTCTGGTTGGAGACGCCCACCAATCCCGGGCTCGACGTGTGCGACATTGCGCTGCTCGCGCGCAAGGCGCACGAGATCGGCGCGCTGGTCGCCGTCGACAACACCACGGCCACGCCACTGTTGCAGCAACCGCTCGCGCTTGGCGCCGACGTGTGCATCGTGTCGGACACCAAAGCAATGACCGGACACGCCGATCTCGTGCTCGGTCATGTGGCCGCGCGCAATCCGCAGCATGTCGAGTCGTTGCGCCTCTGGCGTACGCGCATGGGCGTTATTCCCGGCCCCATGGAAGCGTGGTTGGCGCACCGATCACTTGGCACGCTGCACGTGCGACTCATGCAGCAGTGCCGGTCGGCGATGGCGGTGGCGGAGTTCCTGAGCGGGTGTCCGCAGGTGCGTGGTGTGCGGTATCCAGGGCTGCCGACCGACCCGTCCCACGCCATCGCGTCGAAACAGATGAAGGCGTTCGGCTGTGTGGTGAGCTTCGAACTCCCATCGGCCGAGACGGCCGCGCGGTTCTTTGCGCATTCGCAGCTGGTGTATGAAGCGACGAGCTTTGGCGGGTTGCACACCAGCGCCGAGCGTCGTGCGCGTTGGGGTGGTGATGCGGTGTCGGAAGGGTTCATTCGCATGAGCGTGGGCCTGGAAGATGTACACGATCTCATTGCCGATCTGACGGCGGCCCTCGCGGCGGTGTGATGCGTTTCCGGACGCGTGATGACGCGTTCGTCACTTTCATTTACGAGCTTCAGCATGACTGACGGGTTTTCGCGCCGCGGATTTCTCGCGTCGTCCACGCTGGCGGCTGCGGGTGTGGCCCTTGGAGCGCGCGATGCGCACGGCGCCGAGCACGATGCGGCGCAGCAATCTCACGCGGCCGAGGATGCCGTCGATCAGGCCCGTGCCTTCGCGTACAGTGAAGCGACCGTGTCGGAGCTCACGGCGCAGATGGCGAAGGGGACGCTTACGTCGCGCGCGTTGACGGCGGCGTATCTGTCGCGCATTGCGGCGATCGATGCGGCCGGTGTGCAGCTGCGCAGTGTGATCGAGGTGAACCCTGATGCCCTCGCGATTGCGGCGGAGCGTGATGCGGAGCTTCGTGCGGGAAAAGTGCGTGGTGTGTTGCACGGGATTCCCGTGCTCGTGAAGGACAACCTCGATACCGCCGACAAGATGCAGACCACGGCGGGCTCACGCGCGCTGGTGGGTAAGCCGGCGCCGCGCGACTCGACGGTGGTGGCGAAGTTGCGCGAGGCGGGAGCGGTGTTGCTGGGGAAGACGAACCTGAGCGAGTGGGCCAACTTCCGCAGCACGCGTTCGACGAGCGGGTGGAGTGGGCGCGGTGGCCAGACGAAGCAGCCGTATGTGCTCGATCGCAATCCGTGCGGTTCGAGCTCCGGCACCGGCACCGCCATCTCGGCGAATCTTGCCGTGGTTGGCATCGGGACGGAGACGGATGGCTCGATCATCTGCCCGAGCTCGATTTGCGGTCTCGTGGGGCTCAAGCCGACGGTGGGGCTCGTGAGTCGCGCGGGCATCATTCCCATTTCGGCGACGCAGGATACGGCCGGCCCGATGACGCGCACCGTGACCGACGCGGCGATCGTCCTCACGGCCATTCGCGGACGCGACGAGCGGGACTCGGCGACCACGGCGCGTGCTCTGCCCACCGACGACTACCTGCAGGCGCTGCGGCGTGACGCGCTGCAAGGCGCGCGTCTTGGTGTGGCGCGCAACATGGCCGGTTTTCATCCCGCGGTGGACGACGCGTTCGATGCGGCCATCGCCGAGCTGAAGAAAGCGGGGGCCGAGATCATCGATCCGTGCAACGTACCGACGGTGGGGAAGTACGACGCCGCCGAGCTGGAGGTGCTGCTGTACGAGTTCAAGGACGGACTCAATGCGTATCTCGCGTCGCGCGGTGATACGGTGCAGTACCGCACGCTCGACGAGCTCATTGCGTACAACCGCGCGCATGCGGCGCAGGAGATGCCGTGGTTTGCGCAGGAGCTGTTCGAGCAGGCACAGGCCAAGGGGGCGCTCTCCGATGCCGCATACAAGGAGGCGCTGCAGAAGTGTCGTACGCTCTCGCGTGACGAAGGGCTGGATGCGCTGTTTGCGACACACCGGTTAAGTGCGGTGATTGCGCCGTCGAACGGGCCCTCGTGGACGACCGATTGGGTGAACGGTGATCGCTACAGCGGTGGCAATTCGAGTGTCGCGGCGGTGGCCGGCTATCCGTCGCTCACCGTACCGATGGCCTTTACGGCGGGGTTGCCGTTGGGGCTGTCGTTCATTGGCACGGCATACACCGAGCGCACGTTATTGGCATTGGGCTATGCGTTCGAGCAGCGTACGAAGGCGCGCCGCGCACCCGGTTTTCAGCGTTCCATTTCGTAATTTCGAGCGATGACTGAGTCTTCTGCAGGAAAGCCCCCGCTGGCGGCACTGGGCAGTCTGGCCTTTGCCGTGGTGCTCGGTGGGCTGTCGTGGTACTGGTTTGGCCGGGCCGCCGACCTTGGGGTGAAGCGGCTCGAGCGCCTCGATGCGATGCGCGCGTACTGTACGAACTTTTATGCGCAGGCGATCGATCGCAACGACACGATGCGCGTGGACCGCGCGCCCATTACCGATACGATTGACGCCGGGTCGAAGGATGCGTTCGATCGCTGCGGCGATTTCCGTGGTCCGAGCGTCCCCAACGAACTGCCGAACGCGCGTGAACTGAACGGTCAGGAAATGCCGCGCGGATTGCGCTGAGCGTTTCCACTTCTCCTGCATCTCCAGGTATGAAAAAGGTTCTGATCGGTGCGGCGGTCGTGCTCGCCGTGGCGCTGGTGTCGTTCTTCACCGTCGTGCCGATGGTGGTGGACATGCGGATGAACACCGTCGTGCGCACACAGATTCCGGCGGTTTCGCCCGCGGGCTCGGCGTTGCATCGTCGCATTTTCATTGCCGACTTGCACGCCGACGAGCTGCTGTGGGGGCGCGACCTGCTCACGCGCGTCGAGCGTGGCCATGTGGACCTGCCGCGCCTGCAAGAGGGCAAGGTGGCGCTCCAGGTGTTCAGCGTGGTGACGAAGACGCCACGGGACATGAACTACGACAAGAACACGGGCGAGACGGACAACATTGCGCTGTTGTCGCTCGCGCAGCGCTGGCCAGCGGCGACACGCACGAGTTTGCGGGCGCGTGCGGTGTACCAGGCCGAGAAGCTGCAGGACGCGGTGCTGCGAGCGGGCGGTGCCATCACGCTCATCACCACGCGCGATACGCTCATGGCCTTTGCGCGTCGTCGTGGCGGCGATCCGATGCAGGTGGGCGCGGTGCTTGCCATTGAAGGGTTGCATGCCCTCGACGGCCAGCTCGAAAGCGTGGACGTGCTCTTCAATAACGGGTTTCGCATGATGGGGCTCACGCACTTCTTCGACAACGAAGTGGCGGGGAGCGCGCACGGGGTGACGCATGGCGGACTCACGCCGCTCGGTCGCCAGGTGGTGCAGCGCATGGAGCAGCTGGGCATTGCCGTCGACCTCGCGCATGCGTCGGCGCAAACCATGCAAGAGGTGTTGGCGATGGCGTCGCGGCCGGTGGTGGTGTCCCATACGGGTGTGGCGGCGGTCTGTCCCGGGCCGCGCAATCTCACCGATGCGCAACTGCGCGCCATTGCCGCCAACGGCGGACTCGTCGGCATTGGCTATTGGGACGGGGCGGTGTGTCAGCCGACCATCGAGAACATCGTGAAGGCCATCCGGCACGCGGTGCAGGTCATGGGAGTACGACATGTGGCGCTGGGCTCCGACTTCGATGGCGCCACGAAAACGCCGTGGGATACGCGCGGCGTCATTGTCATTACAGACGCACTGCTGAGGTCGGGAATGAGCGAGGACGACGTGGCGAAGATCATGGGGGCGAACACGTTCGACTATCTCATGCGGACGTTGCCGCCGATCAGACCGCCCGACAGCGTGGTGCGTCCATGAATCGCGCATGGATGTGGCTGGTCGTGGCCGGCCTGCTCGAAGTGGCGTGGGCGATCGGGCTCAAGGCGTCCGACGGGTTCCGTAAGCCCGGTGTGTCTGCGCTGACCGTGGCGGCGATGATCGCGAGCTTTTACGGGCTCGCGCAGGCGCTCAAGGTGTTGCCCGTTGGCACTGGATACGCCGTATGGACCGGCATTGGTGCCGTGGGGACGGCGATTGCGGGCGTGGTGCTCTTTGGCGAATCACGCGAGCTCGGGCGTGTGCTTTCGGTGTTGTTGATCGTGGCGGGTATTGTGGGGCTCAAGATCAGTTCGCGGTGATTTGTGAGACGTGAGATGTGAGGAACGGCTTGCCACGGATTGCACGGATTGAGCGGAAACGACACCGATTTGCTCCTTTGTGATTGATCCGTGCAAATCCGCCTCATCAGTGTCTATCCGTGTACACGCAGTTAGCGATCTCTGCAGTCCCTCGAGTGTCAGTTTTTCGCGACGATCGACAGTGTCAACTGGCCATTACACGTGACTCCGTATAATTGCGCGCTGCAACAAACCATCACGCGTGTGTGTTCTTACGGTCATGCCACAGTTCGTAGCGATCGTCCCCGTGCTGCGCGTGTCCGATGTCGAGCGCAGCATTGCGTGGTACCGCGACAATCTCGGGTTCACGCCAGATCCGTTTCCCGCCGAGCCGCCGTTTGAGTTCTGCATCCTCCGTCGCGACAGCACGGAGCTGATGCTGCGAAAATCGACGGGGGCGGTGTCGCGGGTGCGCGACTCGTACGAGTGGGATGTGTACATCCGTCTCGAAGGCGAAGAGCTGACGCAGCTGCTCGATCATGCGCGGCGACGGACGCCGTTGGTGCGCGGGCCGGAACTCATGGCGTACGGTCAGGTCGAGTTCGAGCTCGAGGATCCCGACGGGTATCGCGTGTGCGTGGCGGAAGCGCTCGCCGACACGAAGGGCTTTCCGCGCGCGGTGGCCTGAGGGGTTTAGCGGCGAGTACGCTCTCCGCTATGGCGTAGCGCGCGACTCCCTTTTTGCCAGCGTGAACAGCGCAAGTACCGCGACGTTCACCAGCAACGCCAGGACACCGATGTTGATGTCGGTGATGTGGGTCGTCACCGACGGCAGCATCGTGGCGAGTGTGACTCCCGCCATGGTGGTATACGCGACGACGGCGAGGCCCGCCACCATGCCAGCGGCGGCGGCCACCGCGTTGGTGCGATGTGGCCACAGCAGCGAAAGCAGGACAGCCGGAAAGAGCTGCGTCACGATGGCGTACGCGAAGAGCAGCAGCGTGACGATCGTTTGACCGCCACGATAGACGAAGAACAGGGCGAGGGCAGCCACGAACGGCACCATGAGCTGCGCGATGCGTACTTCGCCGCGCGCATCGGTCCGTACGCTGCTCGTGATGAGTCGCGACAGAATCGTCGCGGTCGACAGGAGAATGAGTGAGCCCGGTACCAGCGCTGTGAGCAATCCGGCCGCGCCGACGAGTCCCATGACCCATGGGCCGTAGCTCAGCCGGGTGACGCGCAGCAGCGCGAGATCGGCATCGGGGCCTTTGAGTCCCGGCACCGCGGTGATGGCGGCAAAGCCAATGAAGAACACGAAGAGCAGAATGATCTGGTACAACGGCATGAGGATGGCGTTGCGCCGGAATGCCGCGTCGCTGCGCGCGGCGAAGACGGAACCAAACGTGTGTGGCCACATGTAGAAGCCGAACACGGTCATGAGGATGGTGCTCGTGTACCAGGTACCG
>JAIXTI010000019.1 GCA_027484025.1 bacterium | reverse complement strand
CACATCCACGCCGAGGATGGCGTGCTTGCCTTCCATGAGCGGGTTGTCCTGGTTCGGCGTGCTCACGATGGACAGCGCGCCGTTGGTCGACACCAGCCACGCCCAGCCCGAGCCGAAGCGACCCATGCCGGCCGCCTGGAACTGCTCCTTGAACGTCGCAAACGAACCGAAGGCCTTCGTAATGGCATCGGCCAGCGCGCCAGTCGGTTCACCGCCGGCGTTCGGTGCCATGAGCTGCCAGAACAGCGAGTGGTTCCAGTGGCCGCCGCCGTTGTTGCGCACCGCCGTACGCACCGCTTCCGGCACGTCGTTGATCTTGCTGCACAGCTCGTCGAGCGACCACGACGCAAGCTCCGGGGCCTTTTCGATGGCCGCGTTGAGATTCGTCACGTACGCCTGATGATGCTTGCCATGATGGATGTTCATGGTCTGCGCATCGATATGCGGCTCGAGCGCTTCGGGCGCGTACGGCAGAGCAGGTAAGGTATGGGCCATGACTATGGTCTCCAGAAGTGTGAGAAGGAAGCCGGAACTCAGGCCGATGCGGCCTTGTTCCGCCGTTCGCGCAGCCAGGCAATGATGCCCGGCAGGACCGACAAAAACACCACGAGCAGAATGATCTTTTCGACGTGCTTGGCCACGCCAGGCACCGTGCGGGCGAGCACCCATCCGGTCAAAAGCATGCTCCAGATCCAGAGCACGCCGCCAATCACGTTGTACGACAGGAACGCGCGGTACTCCATGCGCCCGACACCCGCCACCACGGGCGCAAAGGTTCTCACGATCGGCATGAAGCGGGCAATGATGATTGTCTTGCCGCCGTGCTTCTCGTAGAACGCTTGCGCACGCAACAAATGCGCCTTGTTGAAGAGCAGCGAATCTTCCCGGGTAAAGATACGCGGCCCGGTAGCCTTGCCCACAGCGTAGCCCACGGTGTCGCCCACAATGGCCGCTACGGTCAGAATGCAGCCTAGCAACCACACATTGAGGCCGAAGGCCGGATCGGCCGCCAGCAGGCCCGCAGTGACCAGCAGCGAGTCACCTGGCAGGAAGAAGCCCACCAGGAGCCCGGTTTCGGCGAAAATGATGAGCGTCAGGCCGATATAGCCGGCCCACTTCACAAGGCCTTCGAGGTCGCGGAGCTGATCGAACAGCTGAGTAAGGAATTCCAAACGGTCGCCCTGAAATCGTAAAGCCGCGCAAAGCCGAAAGGGCGCGCAGCACCTCCCCAAAGCTCAATGGGCTTGCCGTTGGGGTCAACCGCGGGCGACTTTCCGCCGCGTGACTGTTCGCGCCGAGCCGCCGGAACCTGAGACCGCCAACAACGCCCCGCTGCGGGTGTTCGTGGTCCCGCATACCCACTGGGACCGGGAGTGGTACCACGTCGCGCCACGCTTCCGGCAGCGGCTCGTCGCCCTCATCGACACCCTGCTCGAGCACCCGATGGGGCCGTTTCTCCTCGACGGCCAAGCCATCACGCTGCGCGATTACCTGGCCGTGCGTCCGGAGCGGGAGGGGGCGCTTCGCCAGGCGTTGGCGAGCGGAGCGCTGGAGGCCGGCCCGTGGTTTGTCCTGGCCGACAACCTGATTCCGTCGGGTGAGGCCATCGTGCGGAATCTCGAGGCAGGCGCCCGCGTGCTGCGCTACTTCGGGGCCGCAGCCCCGCCCGTCGCCTACTGTCCCGACAGCTTCGGGCACCCGGGGGCCATGCCTGCCATCGCGGCCGGCTTCGGCTTGTCCGTGGCCATCGTGTGGCGCGGTCTGGGAGGCGTGCAACATCCGCCTTCGCGCGTGCTGCGCTGGGAGTCGCCGGACGGCAGTGCCGTTGCCATCTGTCACCTCCCTCCCGACGGGTACGAATTCGGGAGCGCCTTGCCCACCGACAGCCACGCGGCGCGGGCCCGGTGGCACCAGCTGGCACCGCTCCTCTCCGAGGCCGCCCCCGCCGGAGTCGCGCTGTTGCTCAATGGTGCCGATCACCACGCGCGCCAGCGTGCGCTGCCTCAGGCGCTTGCGGCGTTGCAGGTGGCTGCCGGATCGACCGTCATCATCACCCACAGTACGCTGTCGTCATGGGCGAGCGCGTTCGTAAACGCGTTGCTCACACAGGCCGACGTCCCCGTTGTCCGCGGTGAGCTCCGCGACTCCTACGGATACACATGGACGTTGGGCGGGACCCTCGCCACGCGCGCGCTGCAGAAGCGCCGCAATGCGCTCCTCGAACGCGGCTTGCTGCGCGACGTCGAACCGTGGATCGCCCTCACGCGTCTGCACGCGACGGACGCGCGTGACTCCGACGACGCTCGCATCGGCGTGTCGCACCTGCCGGCCTTGTTGCATCGTGCATGGGAGGATCTCCTCGCCACGCATCCCCACGATACGCTCTGCGGCTGCAGCACCGACGGTGTCGCACGCAGTATGGACCTCCAGCAGGAGCTCGTGGCGGAGCAGGGAAAGGGACTGCGTGCCGCCGCGCTGGAGCACGTCATTGGCTACGACGCTGTGGCAGCGCGTGCCCCGTCGCCGCACGGCGCACCGCAGTTCGACTGGCGACGACTCCTGCTGCGCAACCGCGCCGCGCGCGCACGCGGCGGTGTGGCCACCGTGCACTTGATCGACACGCTCGGCGATGTCGCAGTGGGGCCGGGCAGCGGGCATGCCGCGCCCTTGCGCGCGGCCTCGTCGACGCTCGACACCGGCGCCGTGCAGGCACAGCCGCTGTCCACCAAGACGCGTTTCGACCGGCGCGAATCGCCCCAGCATTATCCCGACAACGATCTCGTCGCCGAACACCGCTGCCTGCTCTGGGTCCCTCCGGTGCCCGCACTTGGCGTGCAGCTCTGGAGTCCCGAACAGTGGACGCAGCAGAGCGCCCCCGCCGCTGCGGTTACCGTGCGCCAGCAAGCGCAATCCACGGTCATCGACAACGGACGACTCCAGCTCACTTGGCAACACGCCAGCGACGCCGCACGAGAGAGTGCTCCGTCGTTGAAGCTTCGCGTGGACGACCGTGAGCTATCGTCGTTGCTGTCGCTCGAAGTTCAGCGCGACGAGGGAGATACGTACACGCCCGCACCGCGCGGGGCCGTCGAACAACTCCGTTGTACGCACGCTCGACTCATGTCACGCGGTCCGCTGCGTGCCGTCATCCGGCTCTGGTGGCGTACCGCGTCGCGAGCGAGGCGCTCCGGTGATGACGGCGCCATTGTGGTACGCACCGACCTCGTCGTCGATGCCATGTCGCCGGCAATCGTCTGTCACGTGCACGGACATTCGCATCGCACCAATCACCGGCTGCAGCTGGTATGGCACACCGATGTCCAGTACCGCCACATCCCGCACGGAAACGTGTGGGCTGATGCCGCGTTCGGTCCCGTGCGTCGTGACGTCATTACCGCACCGGCACACAGCGCCGAGGCCGTTCCGTACGGCATGCCCATGCATCGCTGGGTGATGCACACCAACGCGATGTTCGGGGCCACCATGATCGCCGACGGGCTCGCCGACGCGCACGTTCACGATCATCGACTGGCGCTTACGCTCCTGCGCGGTACCGGCGAACTCTCGCGGAATACCGTGAACGAGCGGCCGGGTCATGCGGGATGGCCGGTTCCCACCCCTGGCGCGCAGTGCCTGGGTGCGTTCAGCGCACGCACGGCATTGTACCTGCACGGCCCCATGAGCGACGACCTGCTGTCTCGCGTCCGGGACGTGTGTGATGATGTGCTGTTGCCGTTGGTCGGCGAGAGCTGGCGCGACGCCGCGCAGGGCGGCGTATGGGGTGGCCCCGAGGTCGTCGGAGAGGCGTTCGAACTCTCGGCCGTTACGCTCTCTGCGCATGACGAGGCGGCCATCGTTGTGCGGCTCGTGAACCTCACGACGCGAGCGGCGTGGGGTGCCCTGCGCATGCCGTTCTCCGGGCCGTGGGAGTTCACCTCGTGCCGGCTCGACGAAACGCCCATGGCGCCGCCGGTGACGCACGCGGATGCACTCACCTTCGAGGCGCCGCCGCGCGCCATCGTTACGCTGCGCGTGCGTCGGGCGGAGCCGTCGGCGGTTCGGTAGCGGGGCGTGCGCGCTGCGCGGCATGACGTTCCGCAAGCCGTTCGCCCAGTAACGTCGCGCACACCACCGTGCCGATCAGCGCGATCCCTGGTACGAGTGCAATCCACGGCGCCACCAGCAACCATTCGCGCCCACCGGAAATCATATTCCCCCAGCTCGCCGTCGGCGGCTGCACACCAAGACCCAGAAACGACAGCCCACTCTCGAGCACGATGGCGTTCCCTACGCCCAGGGTGGTTGCGACGAGCGCACTCCCGAGTGCGTTCGGTAGCACATGACGCCACACGACTCGACGCGGTGAAACGCCGAGCGCCGATGCCCCCTCAACGAAGGGGAGTAGACGCACCGACTGTACCTCTGCGCGCACGAGTCGCATCACGGACATCCATCCGGTCAGGCCGAGCACCACGATCACCACGCCAAGCCCCGGTCCCCAGAGCGCGGCAATGACCAACAGCAGCACGAGTCGCGGCACGGCCAGTAATGCATCACCGAGCGCCGTGATCACACGGTCCCACACACCGCCGCGCCATCCGGCCACCGCGCCCAACGCGATACCGGCCGCGCCGGACAACACCGACCCCGCCACACCGACGAAAAGCGAGACGCGCGCGCCCACCCACAGGCGCACCATGAGATCTCGACCAAAGGCATCGGTCCCCAGTAGATGCCAATGGCCTAGCCGGTCGCTCGTAAACGGTGGCGTGAGTCGCGTCGCCAGCACGTCCCCGATATCGCGTGCGCCATCGCTCGCCAACGACGGCACGACGAGTGCAGCCAACGTCATGCCCGCCAACAGCACGAACGGCACGCTCGCAACGAGACGATGGCTCGCACGGCGGTTCGTGTTTCCCATCGATGACGTCACTGGCGCCGCCGTGGATCGAGCAGCCACAAGCACCAATCCGCCAGCAGGTTGGCCGCGATGACGCTGGCCGCGTACACGAGTGTCAGCCCGAGCACGACCGGGTAGTCACGCGCGCCGATGGCGCTCATCATCGCGCGCCCCAGTCCTGGCCACGCAAACACTTGCTCTACGAACACGGAGCCCGCGATGACCCCCGGCAGTGTAAGCCCGAAAAGCACCACCAGCGGCGTGAGCGACAAGCGCAGCACATAGCGCCACTCCACACGGGTCCGAGAGAGGCCGCGCGCATACGCACTCGTCACGAACGGCGCGCCACTCGCGTCTCGAATCGATTGCCGCGCATAGCGGGCCACGCCCGCCACGCCGGGCACACTCAACACCAGGAGCGGAAGCACCGCATGTCGCCAGCGATCACTCCACGCCGCATCGCCCGCGCTGGCGGGTGACTGCATGCCAAAGGCTGGTAGTCGCAGATACTCGGGTAACCCCAGCAGAGCCACACCGCTCGTGAACAACGCCACCAGCGCCAGCGCCAACCAGAAACTCGGTGCCGCAAAGAGTGCGACGCTCACCAGCGATAGGGCACGGTCCACGCGAAGCGCCGCGCGGAGCGCCTGCACGAGCCCCAGCAGCGTGCCCGCTACGAAGCTGATCAGCATCGAAACGCCGCCCAGAAACAGGGAGACCGGGAGCGCCTCGGCGATGACTGTCCGTACCGGGAGCGCGCGAATGAGACTCGTCCCCAGATCACCGGTCAGCACACCGCCCAGCCATCGCGCATATTGCACCAGGAGCGGCGCATCGAGCCCAAGCGTCGCCCGCACTCGCGCTGCCTCCTCGGCAGTGGCGGTCGGGGCTATCAGCAGCGTCGCCGGATCACCCGGCGCCAGATGGAGCAGCGCAAAGGTGAGCGTGGTGACGAGCCAGAGCAGGACAAGCGCATCGAGGACGCGCAGCGGAAGACGGTGCACGGCAGGATGATGCCTCCCGAATTCCGCACGTCAACCCGTGCGGCGTCATTCCGGCGTCTCCCCGCGAGGCTGCTGACACTGGCCGCTGCCGCGTTCGGGCTCTGGAGCTGCCGGGCCGCGCCTCGTGAACCCGACACGGCGGTCATTGCTTCAGGCACCGATCTCGAGTCGGGCAATCCGCTCGTCACAGTGCATCCGCTCTCTCGACAGGTGCAGCGACACGCGCTCTTCGTGACACTCGTCCGGCTGGACAGCGCGCTTCAGCCGGTCCCGTACTTCGCCTTGCAGTGGCGGTGGGATGACGATCACCGGGCAGCCACGTTTATCCTCGACTCTACGCTCACCTGGCACGACGGTGTGCCCACCACGGCCACCGATGTGGCGTTCACGCTGACCGCCGCGGGCGATTCGGTCCTCGGCTCTCCGCGGCGGAGCGATGTCGCCGTCATCGAGCGCGCGGAGGTGCTGTCGCGGTCCGTCATCCGGCTACACTTCCGCGCGCCGCTGCCGTCGCTGCCGTTCATCCTGGCCGAGTTGCCCATCGTCCCCAAGCATCTGCTCGACTCGGTGCCACGCGCCGAATGGCGAGGGCATGCCTTCGCCACCAATCCGGTGGGGAACGGCCCATTTCGCTTTGCCTCACGTCGCGCGGGCCGCCAATGGCGCTTCGTGCGCAACGAGCGCTTCCCGTTGGCCATGGGAGGGCCGCCAGCCTTGCGCACCCTCGTCGTTGCCGTCGTCGATGAATCGGCCACCAAGTTCGCCGGGCTCGTCAGCGGCGAGCTCGATTTGGCCGGTGTGTCGCCCACCATGGCGCGTCTGGTGGAAAAGGACCGCACGTTGCGGCTCATGTCTCCGCCTGTGCTCTTCTCCACCGTCCTCGCGTTCAACACCACGCGTGCGCCGTTCGACGACGTGCGCGTCCGTCGCGCGCTCTCACTGGCCATTCAGCGCGATCGATTGGTGTCGGCAGCCGTCGCCGGCTTCGCGACGCCTGCCGCGCATGCGGTGCCCCCCGGCCTCCCGGTGTCGCCAACCAGTCGCGCCTTCACTACGGGGAACGACGCACGCGACGCGGACGCCTTGCTCACGCAAGCGGGATGGGTTCGCTCCCCCGGAGAATCACTCCGGAAAAAGAACGGCCGCCCATTGCAGCTCACGCTTCTCACCGTCGGGAGCGGTGACATGGCGGTCGAACAACTGGTGCAGGCGGATCTCGAGGCGCTTGGCGTCGGGCTGAATATCCGGGTCATGGAGCTCGCATCCTTTCTCGCCACCATCCGTAATCCGGACAAGCAGTTTGATCTCGTGCTCACCGGAATTCCGGGTGACCTTGCTCTGGGGCATCTCTCGGCGCTGTTCGATTCGCGGCAGCGCGGCGGGGCGCTCGACTATACCGGATTCCACACGGTGGCGCTCGATAGCGCGCTAACTGCGGCGCGTGCGGCGTCGCCGAGCGATGCCCCGAGTGCCTGGGCACGCGTCGACACCGTGCTGCTACGCGACATGCCGGTGGCGTGGTTGTACCATGCGCGCGGTGTGCAGGGGCGATCGGTCCAGCTCGAACACGTCGAGATGGACCTTCGTGGTGAACTCGTTTCCGTGGCGCGCTGGACGCGCCGGCAGGACCCTTGACCTTGCTGTTTCCATTTGATCCGAACACCCGTCGCGCTGACACCGCGAACGACACGTCACTCGGGGCGATTGCCGATGGCCTCGCCCGCGAGCTGGCACCGTGGCGTGGCACCGGGCTACCGATTCCGGCGGGCAAGGCGAGGCTGACGCGTGTGGGCGGCAGGTGCCCCGTCCACGGCATTCCCCTCGATTTTGATCCGTCGTCTCCGCACGCACATCGCTGCGGCCGCTGCGCGACCGAATACAGCAACCGCGAACATCACGACTGGTGGGTGATGGGCGCGCAGCTCTTTTCCGCCGAGCGGGCCGTCCACGCCGCAGCGCTCTTCCTCCTGCGCGGTGACGAGAGCCATCGCGATCTTGCGGCGCGGACGCTACGTGAGTTCGCTGAGCGCTACGACAGCTGGCCGAATCGCGACAACGTCCTGGGGCCCACTCGGCCCTTCTTCAGCACCTATCTCGAGTCCATCTGGCTCATCAACATCTGTCACGCGCTCACGCTGCTCGAAGCGGCTGGAGAACATGCAGTGGGGGGCGTCGTCCGCGATCGGCTGATCGCGCCCAGCAGCGCGCTCATCGACAGTTACCACGAAGGACGTTCCAACCGGCAGGTGTGGAATGAAGTCGCCGTACTGTCGGCTCTGTCTGTGCTCGACAACGCGCCACTGGCTCGGCAGCGTGCCGAGAGCGACCGTGGTTTGCTGGGCATCATGCGTGAGGGACTTCTCGACGACGGCACCTGGTTCGAGGGCGAGAACTATCACCAGTTCGCGCATCGCGGCTTGTGGTACGGCGTGCAGTTCATGCGCACGCACGGCGTCGAGCTTCCGGCCGCGCTGCACGCGAGATACACCGCGGGGTTCGTTACACCGTTCGCCGCGCTCCTCCCCGACGAAACACTACCGTCGCGCCGGGACTCGCAGTACGCGGTGTCCATTCGGCAATGGCGATGGGCAGAGTGGTGTGAGCTTGGCTACGCCGAAAGCGGCGATCGACGCTTGGCCGCGATGCTTTCGCGACTCTACGACGGCCGTGCCCCACAGGGCGACACAGGGCGCGCTCGCTCCACCGCGGATGCCGAACGCAACACGCCGGCGGTGGCGCTCACGCGCGCAGACTGCTCTTGGCGCGCGTTGCTCATGGCAGGCGCGCAGCCGGTGCCCGGTGAGTCGTGGCAGCCGCAGAGCCTCGTCCAGCCGAGGCAGGGCCTCGCGATCATCCGTCGGGATTCATCGCGCGTCTATGTCGCCCTCGAAGGCGGTGTATCCGGCGGTGGTCATGGACACCCCGACCGGTTGTCACTCACGTTGCAAACCGGTTCGCAGCGCTGGCTCGATGATCCGGGTACCGGCAGCTACGTCGAACGTACGTTGCACTGGTATCGGAGCACCATCGCGCATCATGCCCCCTTGGTGAACGGGGCGTCTCAATCGACTGGCGACGCTGAGTTGCTGGCCTTCGAAGACCGCGGTGGTGCCGGTTGGATCAGCAAAAAGGCCGAGATCGCCCCCGGCGTGCGCGCGACGCGGTCGGTAGTGGTGTGCGATGGGTATCTCGTCGATCTCCTGGAATGGCACGCCGACGAAGCGGTCACGCTCACGCTCCCCGTCGCTACCGGAAGCGTAGAACACGCCTCGAACTGGCGCCCCGCCACGATACACAGTGCCGGCGCCCTCGAAGACGGTTTCGAGTTTCTCGACCAGACGGAAGAGCTGGCCGACCCACCGCAAGTCGTGACGGTTGCCGCCGCGTCAAGTGGTTCCTGCGCGTCCGGTACCCAGCACTCCGCCGGGGATCGCTACGCCATTCACGCCACGTATACCGCGGGTGCGGGAGCACGGTGGTGGCGGGCCGTCGCCCCCGGTGCGCCGGGATGCGAGCGAAGCCACCGCATCATGGTGGATGTGCATGGGACATCCGGACGGATAGTCGGCGTGTGGAGCTGGTCGCAGGCCGCGGGCTCGCCGCAGCCCACGACGCAGGTGACCGTCAACGCCGCCGGCACCCCGGTGGCGAGCGTCACCACCAGCGACGGCACGACGGCGTCGCATGAACCGGCTCCACACGGGTGGCACATTGCGCTGCTCGCGCGACGTTCGCGCAGCAGCATCGACTTGGAGGGCGTGCTACCGAGCCACGTCGAGAGCGCGTCCGAAGTCGAGGCGAGAAGCACGCCGGTCCGCACACGCCTGCCACTTCATGTTCCCGAATATGACGCAGCGCAGCCGCTCCACGCGCAAGGACTGCGCGTCACGCTCGGGGCCGAGCAATACGTGCAATCCGAAGAGGCGTGGAACGGCGACAACACCCCGCAGGCGCAGCTTGTGTTGTGTGCCACCGTAAACGAACTGCTCGTGCATGTGGAGGTGCTCACCGGCCATCTCCCCACGGTCGATGGCTCTGACAACCCGGACCACATGCCGGACAACCCGCTCGACAACGAGCGCGCCGACATCAATGCCGACGGCGTGCAGTGTTACATCGGCGCCGAAGGAGACGCCCTCGGGGTATGGCGGGCCGCGGTGCTGGCCGTGCCGATCTCCGACGGCCGCGGCCGCGGGACGTCGCTGGTGCCCGGCGGCCCTGTCCCGGCGCTCTCCTCGGAGGGACACGCCAACGGTTGGAGCATGACGCTGCGGTGGCCGCGCGCTGCGCTCCCGTCCGGGCCTCTGGTATTCGACCTGATCATCAACGAGCGTCCCCCCGAGCGGGAACGTCGGCGGGGGCAATTGGTGCTCAGCGGCGGGGGCGGTTTTGGCTATTTGCGTGGTGACCGACACACGCCGCGTGCCGCACTCGCACTCCGCCTCCCCGAGTAAGGCCCCACGCATGTGGGGCGGGGAATCGCTATAATCCGCCATGCCCGAGTCGATCCTCAATAACGTCGCCGTCGTACTGTACGAATCGCAGGACTCCATCAACATCGGCGGCGTGGTCCGTTCGATGAAGAACATGGGGGCCTCCGACCTGCGCCTCATCCGCCCCTGCGTGTACGATCCCAACCGGATCGAGCAGGTCGCGCACGACACGCGCGACATCGTGGAAAAGATCCGGCATTTCGACACTATCGACGCGGCACTCGCCGATTGTGTCTACGTCGTCGGCTATTCGGGACGCCGTCAGGCGGCGCGCTGGGCTCGGCATACGCCCCGTTCGGCCGCGGTCGATCTGCTCGAGCATGCGCAAGCCGGAAAGGTGGCCATCATGTTCGGTCGCGAAGATCATGGGCTCCCTAACGAGGCGCTCGACCGCTCCCACGCCATCTGCACCATTCCCACCACCGAGCACTTTTCGCTCAATGTGGCGCAGGCCTGTTTGTTGGGCTTGTACGAGCTGCATCTGCTGGCGGGCGACAACACCAAGAAACTCTCGGCGCCGCGGCACGCGGCCGGCTCGCCGCAAAAGGCGCAGGTGGAGCGTACCTTCGCCGACATGGAAGCGGCGCTCAGTGCCATCGCGTACTTCAAGACGCGCAATCAGGAATTGATCATGCGCGCGTTCCGCTCCATGGTCTTTCGCGCCAATCCCGATTCGCGCGAGATGCTCATGCTGCGCACCGCCAGCATCGAGGTCCTACGCACGATCGAGCGGGAGGTGCGACTGGGCGTGCGGGCGGCGCTGCTCGCACAAGGCGTCGACGACGCGACCGCGACAGACGCCGGGCGGGCGGCCGGTGCGGCGGCCATTGCCAGCAGCGGCGAGTCGGCACTGGAAGCGGCTGCCACGGTTGGTGCGGACCACGAGAACGGGTAATGGCCCGGAGCATTCCCTTCGAACAGTGGCCGGCTGACGATTGGCGCTCACGCGCCAGCGCCATCATTCCCGGCGGCAGTTCTACAGGGAGCAAGCGCCCCGACGCGCTCTACGGATCGCGCGCCAACGATGCCTCGGTGCCTTCGCATTACGAGCGGGCGAGCGGATGTCGCGTCTGGTCGACCGACGGACGTGAGTTCGTCGACTGCGGCATGGCACTGGGCGCCGTCGGCATCGGCTACGCCGACCCGGCCATTACCAAGGCGGTGCAGGACGCCGCAGCTAGCGGCTCGGTGTCGTCGCTGCCGCACCGGCTCGAAGTCGAAGTGGCCGAGCAACTCGTCAACGTCATCCCGTGTGCCGAGCGCGTTCGCTTTCTGCGTACTGGCGCAGAAGCGACCGCCGCGGCCGTTCGTCTCGCGCGTTCCATCACGGGGCGCGCGCGCATTGTTGCCTGCGGATACTTCGGGTGGCTCGACTGGAACAGCGATGCGGCGGGAGTACCGGCGTCGGCAAGAGCGCTCGTATCGTGGGTGCCCTATGGCGACATTGAAGCCCTCGACGCCGCGCTCCACGACGACACCCCGCCGGCGGCCATCATCATCGAGCCGCTCGTGCACGACATTGCGCCGAAGGCCTGGCTGGAACGCGCTCGCCGCCTCGCCGATCAGTACGGCGCACTGCTCATCTTCGACGAAGTCAAAACGGCATTCCGCGTTCGCACTGGCGGCGTGCAGGCCCTCACCGGCGTGACACCGGACCTCACGGCCATCGGCAAGGCACTCGCCAATGGCTATCCGTTGGCGGCTGTCGTCGGACGTGCCGACGTCATGGATGGCATGCGACACACGTGGGTCTCGTCCACCGCGGCGGCGGAAACCACTGGTCTCGCGGCCGCGCGCGCCGTGCTCCACTGGCACGAACAGCTCGATGTGTGCGAACGCATGGCCACCGCCGGCGGTGTCTTGCAGCAAATCATCGGCTCGGCGTTGCTCGAAGCACCATGGGTTGGCGTGCGTGCCGAAGGGCCGCCCGTAATGTGGCGGCTCACCACCGATGTTCCCGAACAGCTCGATGCGCTGGTCGCAGCGGCGGCCCGCGAAGGCGTGCTGCTCAAGCGTGGCGCGTATCAGTTCGGGGCCGTCGCGCACGACGACGACGCGTTGGAGTTGGTGGCGCGTGCCATGCCCGCTGTAATGGAGTCACTGCTGCCCGGTCCGCGACGCGTCGACGATTGATGACCGCGCACCGCGCCCGACACACTGGAGAGTATCGGCCATGTCTCAGGTAATGCCGCTCGGCGGCTCCGAGCCACTCATCGACCCGCACGCGCACTTTCACACGCCGTACACCAATCGGGCTGACTGGGCACGCTACAATGCCTCGCGACTCGACATGGGAGAGCGCATAGGCATTCGGTGCCACGTGGCATCAATCCTCGGTACCTGGGGACACGCGTCACCCACATACTTTGCGTCACCGGACGATCAGACGCAGGCCAACGATTTCATGTTCGCGTTGGCTGAGCAAGAGTCGCCGCGCGTGAAAGCGTTCGTGGCCGTGAATCCGAACTTCACGAAGCACGCTCTGTCAGAAATCGAGCGCGGCATGCAACGTGGAGCGGTCGGCATCAAGCTCGCCGCCGGGCGTCGCACCACAGAGTTCGCGCTGCTCGACGAGATTGCCGCCGCGGCGGCGCAGTATGGCGTACCGGTGTTGCAGCATGTGTGGCAGCACCGCCGACGCGAATGGCCCAATCAGGAAGCGTCAGACGGCGTCGAGTTGGCACAGCTCGCGGTGCGCCATCCGCGCGTGACATTCTTGCTCGCGCACATCGGCGGCGGCGGCGATTGGGCGCACACGAATCCCGCGGTGCGCGACGTACCCAATATCGTCATGGATCTGTCGGGAAGCGGTATTGATCGCGGCATGATCGATGAGGCGCTGCGATGGGTTGGCGCGCAGCGACTGCTCTGGGCCTGTGACCTTACGCTCTGCACCGGTCTCACCAAACTCCGCGCGCTCGCCTACACCGGCGCGTCGGCCGTTGAGATTTCCGACATGCGCTGGCGGAATGCGGTACGCATTTTTCCGCCCGGCACCTTTGACGCTGCGCTCGTACGTCCGTTGTCGCCGTCGGCCAGTGACATGGCTCCGGAGGCCGCATGAGCGCGCACACCGCCGGCGCGCTCTCGCGCATCGATGTGACGTCATGGATCGGCGGGTACCCGTTCCGCGATGTACCGCATCCCGAGCCAGACATTTTGGTTCGTGTGCTCGAACGTGAAGGCTTCACGGGCGCGTGGGTGGGCCATCTGCCCGGCGCGTTTCATCGCGATCCGGTGCCGAGCAATCGCGCGTTGTACGCGGCGCTCAGGGCCCATCGTGACGTGCTGCACCCCGCGCCCATGGTCCGTCCCGACTGGCCGAAGTGGGAAGAGATGTTGCAGACCGCGGTCGACGAAGGGGCGCCGGCAATCCGTGTATATCCGACACTGTGGGGACTCGGGTCGGGGCACACGGCGCTGGCCGAGCTCGCCCACGCGTGTGGCGAGGCGGGGGTCGCGCTGCACTTCACGGTGCGCTTCGAGGATCTCCGTCAGCGCCATGCCCTGGATAGCGCGGGCGATTTGACCGCCGCCCATGTGCGTCAGGTGGCGCGGCTTGCCTCACCGGTGAGAATCGTCGTCGCTGGCGCCGGCCGAGAGCTCATCGAGGAGGTGCATTGGGGGCTCACGCCGGAGGAGCAGGCGCGCGTGTGGTACGACTGGCACTGGGTCTGGGGGCCACCCGAGGATCACTTCGCGCATTTGGTACGCACGGTGGGCCGGGATCGGCTGGCCTGGAGCTCGTGGTGGCCACTGCGGCTGACGCAGCAAGCGCAGGCCTTGGTGGATTTGCTACCGCCGGGGGTCGCGCTGGGCGAGTTCGCCCACGGCGGGGTCGTGTCCGCGCGGTAGGGACGTGGGGTGAACGGTTCGCCCCACCTTTGGAGCGGCTTGCGGCATCAGGAATGTGACAATTCGGGGACGAGGTTGCTCGGTTTCACGACCCGTTACGATCTGGGAACCGAACGAATTCTCATTCGTTATGACTCAGGGCGGATGTCTGTGGACGGGCCTGTCAACTTTTAGCTGACAATTGTCTACGTGAAGCTACGTCATGCACTTGCGTACAAATACGGCCCCAGACATACTTCCCGCTTGCAAAAATTTGGGTGACACTGACTTACACGGCTGGACCCGTTTGGTTCCTCTTGGTCCAAACTGATCGGACCGTGTAGTCCTCTGGAAGGCATGACTTG
>JAIXTI010000029.1 GCA_027484025.1 bacterium | reverse complement strand
TTGCTCCCCCCACCGCACATGAGGGCACCCGGCTCGCTCAGCGGGGAACTGAGCTCGCAGTAACCAATGGACCGGATGACCGAGACACCGGCGTCAGCATCCACAACGCGGGCGCTGCGACCGACATCCTCGCTGGACACCAGATGCTGCGGGTCCTGCCAGAAGAGGTGCGAGATGGTCTTCGCCCGCGCCAGCACCGTGGGTTTCCCGCCCGCCAGGGCCAGGCGTTCGATCCACAGCGCCGCCGTGCCGGTGCCGCCCGGCTGACCAGCGCGGTCTGCGGTCCGTATGGCCACGTACGCAAGTGATTGCCCATCGGGCGAGATGGCCGGTGCGAAGGCGGGGTCATCACCCGTCACGCGACGGCTGGTGCCGTCGAGGAGCGACCGATACCACAACGTGGTGCGGGAGGGATCGGCGGCGGTCGGATCCGCGGCCGCCGGATACACCACAAAGTCGCCCGCCGGCGACACGGCAAAGGGCGTCGCCAACGACATCGCGGCACTGTCGGGGAGCACCACGTCGTACTCGGTGGGCCCGCTCGGCGGCTTGGGTCGTGTAACCATCCACCCCAGCACCGCGAGCGCGATCACACTCGCCGCCGACGTTGTGAGCGCAATTGTACGCCACCGATTCGGCGCGCTCCCACTGGCATGGGCGCCGGAACGCGACGACGGCCGGGTGGTGCCCGTGTCACTGAGCGCCTGCACGAAGGCGGCGGTGCTCGCGTAGCGATCGGCGGGGAGCTTCTCGATGGCCGTGTGCACCGCTGCGGCCACGTGGGGCGGCACCGCCTTGCGAATGGTCGCGATGGGTTCGGGTTCGCTGCTCAACACCTTCGCGACAATCGCCTGCACCGTCGGCCCCGTGAACGGCGGCTCGCCGGTGAGCATCTCGTACGTGACGGCCCCGAGCGCATAGAGATCAGAGCGCGCGTCGAGCGCTTTCTCGCCCATCGCCTGCTCTGGCGACATGTACTGCGGCGTGCCGAGCGAGAGTCCCGTTTGTGTCATGCGCTGGCCACTCGCGCTTTGCACCGCGAGCGCAATGCCGAAGTCGGCCACGAGGGCATGGCCGTTCTGCAGCAGAATGTTCTCGGGCTTGATGTCGCGATGAATCACGCCGAGGCCGTGCGCGTAGCCGAGGGCATCGGCGACTTCGCGCGCAATGAGCATGGCGTCGTCAATCGGCAGTTGCTTTTCGCGGTCAAGCCGCGCGCGCAGCGTTTCGCCCGTCACCAGCGGCATCACGTAGTACAACAGCCCGTCGGCCTCACCACTGTCGAGCAGCGGCAGAATGTGCGGATGCTGCAACCGCGCCGTGGTGCGGATCTCGGTCAGGAACCGTTCGCCGCCGAGCGCCGCGCCCAGATCGGGGTGCAGCACCTTGATGGCGACGTCACGATCGTGCTTCACGTCGTGCGCGAGATAGACGGTGGCCATACCGCCGACGCCGAGTTCGCGGTCAACGCGATAGCGGTCAGCAAGCGCGGCGCGCAAGCGGTCTAGTGTGTTCACGCGTCAAAGTTGCTGCCGCGCCGCCGCTTCCGCCATCAGTAACCCGCGTGCGCCCCTCCTCAGCCCCTGATTATACTGTGCACATGTGCTCTTCTTTGCGTTGTGCACGGCGCGCGTCGGTCGCGCTCGTCTTGGCGGTGCCGGTAGTGGCGACAGGCGCTTCGGCGCAGACCGATTCTACCCGCGCCGACTCTGTGCGTCGGGCCACGGGATTGGGTACGGTGGTGGTAACGGCCCAACGGCGTGCCGAGTCCGCGCAGCGGACCGGGGTCGCCCTCTCCGTGCTCACCGGCACGCAACTGGTGGAGCGTGGGGTGAGCAGCCCCTTCGACTTGCAACGCGTCGTCCCGTCGCTGGAAATCGAACCGGCGTTCGGCGGCGGACAGCCGCAGTATCGGTTGCGTGGCATTGGCTTCAACGACTACGCCAGCAATAACAGCAGCACGGTGGGGGTGTATCAGGATCAGGTCGCCCTCCCCTTCCCCGTGCAGACACAGGGACTGCTGTTCGATGTCGCCCGCGTCGAAGTGTTGCGCGGTCCGCAAGGGACACTGTACGGACGGAACAGCACCGGCGGCGCCATCAACGTCGTCAGTCAGGCGCCCGTGAACCGGCGCGAAGGCTCGCTGCAGGTCGGGGGCGGATCCTTCGGAGCGTTCGACGCCGAAGCCATGGGCAATGTCCCGATTACCTCCACACTGCGTGCGCGTCTGTCCGCGGCCACGCAGCAGGGCGGGGGGTGGCAGCGCAATCGCCTCACACGTGAATCGCTCGGCGATCGCGACCAACGCGCTATCCGCGCGCAGTTGGCGTGGACACCCACGCTCACGTCGCGCGTTAGGCTCATTGGCAGCGTGGAACAGGATCGTGGCGACGCCCAAGGGCTCCTGCTCTTTCGCGATTTTGCGACGCGCGGCGGTGCGGGAACCACTATTCCGGCCGACGCATCGTCGAGAAATACGGGATGGGCACTGCGTCCCGCATTTGCCACACTCCTTGGCGTCGATGCCTCGCGGAAACCCGGGCGCGACAACAGGGCAGGTGGGCTCACGGTCGAAGCGTCGCACACGCGACAGGCATTCACGCTGGCGTCGGTGACGGCTTGGCAGTCATTCCGGCGACGGGAGATCGGCGACTGGGATGCGTCGGGGTCGGCAGAATCGGATGAAGCGTTCTACGATGACATCCGGGTGTTCTCACAGGAGCTGCGTATCGCGTCGCGCGATTCCGCGCGGTTTGAATGGCTTGGGGGCGTCTATGCTGCCCGCGAAGCGTTGGATGCGCGCTTCTACTCCGATTTCACCGATGTCCCCGGGTTGGGCGCTGCTGCGCTGACGCAGTACGGGCAGCGGGCCTCGGTGGCCGCACTGTTCGGACAGGTCGGACTGCCGCTATCGCCGGCGTGGCGCGTGGTCGGTGGCATGCGGCTGGAATACGAGCACCGCCAACTCGACGGGCTCACTACCGGCTTCGTGGCGCCCGCCGTCACCTTCGTGCCGCCAACGAATCGCACACTGCTTACCCGCCTGCCATCGGCGAAGCTGGCCTTCGAGTATCGGCCCAGCAGCCGCACGTTGGCGTGGGTCGGTGTGAATCGTGGCATCAAGAGCGGCGGATTTACCGCGTACAACACCACCAACGTCGCACAGCTGACTGCATTCGCGCCCGAGCGCCTGAATGCGCTGGAAATGGGGGCCAAGCTTCAACCGACACGCTCACTCCGCATCAACGCGGCCACGTACGTGTACGATTATCGCGATCAGCAGGTGCTCTCGACCGTGTACGACAACGTGTCCCGCGGCCCGATTGGGCGCATCGCGAATGCCAAGCGGTCTCGCGTGCTGGGAATGGAAACCGAAGTCGTGTGGGAGCCGGCGCGTGGCGTAGAGATCGCCCCGTTTGCAGCCATAACGGGCGGTACGTTTCGGGAGTTTTTCACCACCGACGCGCAGGCGTCGGTGGCGGCCGGCCGCGAGGTTCAGCGCGACTTCTCCGGCGAGCGCTTGCCCATTCCGCGTGTCTCGCTGGGCGGTGCCGCAACAATCACGCGGGTGCGCTGGTCACAGCTGTGGCGCGCGCAACTGAGTGCGAGCTACCGCGACACACAGCAGGCATCGCGCGTGATTTTTTCGCCGCAGTACGATCTCCCCTCGTATGCGCTCGTCAACGCGACGCTCACGTGGCAGCGGGCGAGCAGTCCGTTCACGGTGGAGCTGTGGGCGCGCAATCTCACGGGACGGGAGTATGACCTCACCCGCAACTTCTTTCTCAACGCGCAGGTGGCCGCCGCGGGTGCTCCGCGAACGGTGGGCGTACGCATACGCGTGAGTGATACGTCTCGATGACAACGCCACTCGACCACGCCGTCTTTCACCTGTGCACCCGCGACGCCGCGCAGCACGCGCTGGCCACCGGACACTACCGCGCAGAAAGCCTCGACCACGAAGGGTTCATCCACCTCTCGCGCGCGCATCAGGTGCTCCCCACGGCACACGCCTACTTCGCCGGCGTGCCGGACGTAGTCGTGCTGGTTGTCGACCCCACGTTGCTTTCCGCGCCGTTGGTCTACGAACCGCCGGCGCCGCTCCCGTCGGACACCCCCAAAACCGACGCGCCCGGCGAGGTGTACCCGCACTGCTATGGCCCTATCGACGCGTCGGCCATTGTCGACGTGATGGAGCTGAGCCACGTGAGCGGCATGTCGGTGCCGGCCGCCACGATGGCGCTGCTGCGGCGGTTCCGCTTTCTCCGTCTTCCGCTCGAAGGCACGCTGTATCGCCAGAGCTGGCGCGCCCACGACACCCTCGCCAGCGGCGTACCGGTAGGCACTGCCATGATCGGCCTCTTCAGCGAGCGCCTCGGCAGCGTCTCGCGCTTTCATCGGCTCACGCACGACGAAGTGTGGCATGCCTACGCCGGTGATCCCTTCGTGCTGTATCTGCTGCACGACGACGGCCGCACCAGCGAAGTGGTCATGGGCACCGACCCGCTCGCCGGCCATCACGTGCAGTTCGTCGTCCCTGCCGGCACCTGGCAGGCCGGCGCGCTACTCGCCGGCGGTGAGCACGCCCTCTTTGGCTGTACCATGGCGCCGGGATTCACTCCGGCATGTTTCGAAGCGGGCGGCGTGCAGACCCTGACGCAGCGCTATCCGGCAGCGGCCGCGCTTATTGCGCGACTGGGGGTGACATCCGACGAGACCCGTATGCCGGCGTTGCCGGAGCACTGAGGCCCGCACCCATGTACTCGGCATCAACCGACTCGATGGAGCAATCGCCGACGGCGTCGATCAAGGCGAAGTAACTGCTCACGGCCGGATCCCGTCAATCAAGGTCAGATCCAATCGCTGATCCATCACAAGGCAGGTGGCTAGGCGCGCGGCTGGTGCGTAGGACACGGAGTACGGATCGCACGCCACGGGGAGCTCAACACTCGTGCGACGTGCCCCCGATCTGGCGTCAAAGCCAATCACGGTCGTGCGTCGTTCGTCGCCGATGCGGCGCGCGAGATAAATCATGCCGTCGCGGGCCCACGTGACGACGCCGGCCTGCCCCTCGCTCACCGGAATCCGTGCGAGCTCTTTCGCCGCGCCGCCGGCAAGTGGCAGGATCTCGAACACGGTCGCCTCACGTGTACCCGATGCGGTCACGATGGCATCGCCGGACGGAGACAGCCCCCAGTCCCCCGCCTGCCGCGTACTCGGCGAACCGCTTGGCCGCGCCACGATGTCCCGACGGTCGTTGCCCTCGGCATCCGTGGTCCAGAGTCCAGGAGACTGCAGACTCCACCAGAGCAGGCGATTGCTCCCGGACAGGTACCAGGCCATATCGAATTCCTTGCGGCGCACCTGGCGAGTGGTACCCGCCGCGACATCGTGCACCATCAACACCGGCGTCGAGTCCACCGAGGACTCGAACGTGATGGTGCGCTCGTCGGGCGACAGGCGCAGGCCGTTGTTGACCACCTGCGTCTCCGCCGTGATCGCCACGTCGACGCCGTCGGCGATACGATACAGGCTGTTTCCCAACTGATCGGCGCGCAGGTAATACACGGCGCGACCATCGGCCGTGAGCGTGGGGGAACCGTGCCAGTTGGTTCCCTGCGTCAGTCGCTCCGTTCGTGGGGTGTCCGACGACAGATCAATCGACCAGAGGTCGCTCAGCTCGAGGCCGCTCGCCACTACGAGGCGCCCCGTCTTCCGCGCGACGTCGAACGCGCCCTTGTACGTGGTGGGCAGTTGCGAGACGAGCAGCTGGCGCGTGCCGATGCGGTGGTCATCGTCAATCGAGAACGCCACCAGATTGTCGTTGACCCCGGCCGTCCACTCGAAACCCAGAATGGAGCGACCGCTGGCGGACCATCGCACCGGAGGTCGCATGCGCTGCCACGAGCGCGCCGACAGCACGTGCCCATCTCGCCCGACGAGACGCAGCGTATCGATCGAATTCAGCGCAAAACGCTCGGCGTCCGGAGACCAGGCGAGATCGACTGGCGAAACCGAGACGGCCAACGGGACACGGGTCGCCGTGCCCGATGCCAGCGGCATCACCTCGAGCATCGTTTTCGCATTGCGCGCAACGATCATTGCCACACTGTCGGCCGTGGGGTGCGTTTCGTATACGACCGGTTCGTCGGCCAAGCGTCGCGGAATCCCGCCGAGTCGTGGCACGACAAAGAGTCCCGCCCGCCCAGCCGCGATGGCTCCGCCAAAGACAATCGAAAGCCCGTCGTGCGTCCACCGCGGAACGGAGAGCCGTTCGGCGCCCGTCACCACTTCAACCGGGCGCGTGCCGCCTACTTCGACCACCATGAGGTGCACGCAGCCACCGACGGCAGCCGCGGCGGGACAGCGTTGCTCGAGATACGCGAGAAAGCGCCCATCGGCCGAGATCGCGGGGTTGGTCGCACGGCCGGAGTAGGTGGCCTGCTGTCGCACCTCGGCGCTGGCGACAACGCTCGGCTGCCGAAAAGACCAGGCGGCGATCGCGAGGCTTGCCGTGACAGCGGCGAGCGTTATCCAGGTGCGTGGATCGCGCGCGAGTGGTCGCGTCGCCATACCGGCCACCGGGGCGGCCATCAGCGGCGCGGCGCTGGTAGCAGAAAGCGCCGTAGCAAATTCGGCGGCGGTGGCAAAGCGATCGGCTGGCAACTTGGCCAAGGCCGACATCACCGCGTGCTCGACCGGTGCGGGCACGGTATCGCGCACCGTGTGCAACGCCGTGGGCCGTTCGCTCAACACCTTCGCCACGATCGCCTGCACGCTGGGGCCCGAGAATGGCGGCTCACCGGCGAGCATTTCGTACGTCACCGCACCGAGCGCATAGATGTCACTGCGTGCATCGATGGTGCGTTCGCCCATCGCCTGCTCGGGGCTCATGTACTGCGGCGTGCCGAGGCTCAGCCCCGTCTGCGTCATGCGCTGCCCGCCGGCACTTTGCACGGCAAGCGCGATACCGAAGTCGGCCACGAGCGCACTGCCATCGTGCAGGAGAATGTTCTCCGGCTTGATGTCGCGGTGAATGACGTTCTGTCGATGCGCGTAGTCGAGTGCGCTCGCGACTTCGCGCGCGATGCGTACGGCGTCGTTGATCGGCAGCTGGCGTTCGCGTTCGAGACGGGCCCGCAACGTCTCGCCGGTCACCAGGGGCATCACGTAGTACAGCAGGCCGTCCGCTTCGCCTGAGTCGAGCAACGGGAGAATATGCGGATGCTGCAGGCGCGCGGTGGTGCGTATCTCGCTTAAGAAACGTTCGCCGCCAAGCGCCGCGCCGAGGTCGGGATGCAGCACCTTGATCGCGACGTCGCGCTCGTGCTTCAGGTCGTGGGCGAGGTACACGGTGGCCATGCCACCGGCGCCGAGTTCGCGGAGCACGCGATACCGGTCGGCGAGCGCAGTGGTGAGTCGTTCGACCGGACTCGTCATACCTCTGCCGCCACGCCCAAGGCGCGCGCCGCCTGATCGAGCCGCTTATCGAGGCTCCACAGCTGCGCGTCATCAAGCACGGCCGACGCAAGCAAATGAATGTCAACGTAGCCGAGGCCAAGGCCCATCAGGCGCCGCGCGTCGATGAACGCGAGCGTCTCCTCGGGCGTGCTGACCGTGCTCGCCGGGAGCTTGCCGAGAAGCTCGAGCACCACCGCGCGTTGACGGAGAGTTCCGCAGGCCAGCTCGCCCACGACAAACGGATGAGAGCGCACATGACCGCGCTCGAGGAGCGCCGCGAGTCGCGCATTGTCGTGCCGCAGGTGGTCGATCCAGACCGACGTGTCGACCAGAATCACGGTGCCGTCGTGCCCTGAGGCGGGCGTGCCCGGCGGCGCGGCGGCGCGGCGGCCTGTGGGTCCTTCCCCCCGAGCGCCGCGAGCCGACGCGCACTCTCCCGGGCAATCAAGGAACGCAGTCCCTCGTGCACGAGCGCGGTTTTCTCTTCGATGCCCGTTAGGCGGCGCGCCTCGCTCAGGATGGCGTCATCGAGATTGAGTGTCGTTTTCATATGTATAAATATGTATGTTTAGTACATATGCTACAAGCCAAGGGCTGGCGCGTTTTCAGAGCGCTGGTCTACGGTAAAGGGGTCAGAGTCGTTAATCGACTCTGACCCCTTTAGCCCCTCTTCGCGCATCGACCTACCCGGCGTCGGAGGCCGCCGCGACAGACGCGGGAGCAGCGGCACTGGGTCTCGCCAAACGGCGAGCGCACCAACTCATGCCACCCGCAGCCACAGCCACCACGGCGGCGCCAAGCAAGATGCTGCGCGCCGCGTCCCACGGCATGGGCTCGAACATCGGTTGTGCCAGCAGCAGCGCCACCGCAGCGCCCCCGCCAATGCCGATGGCTCGCGACGCCCAGCGCGCACGGCGGACCAGCCCCCACGCGGCGGCCACCATCGACGTCCCGATCAGCACCTGCAACACCCCGAACAGCAGCGAACCCGGCTCCGTTGCGCGGAACTCATTCGGTACTTGCCGAAAGGCGTTGCCGCCAACCAGCAACACCGCGCCAGCGAGTACGTACGCGCCAAGCCATCGAAGCATCGCTCGTCTCCGTGTGCGACTGGTGGGCGACAGTGGTCAGTGTGCCCTTACGGGCACTCGCCAATGCGGTTTCGTCCGCAGCAGCAAAGGGGTCAGAGCAGCAAAGGGGTCCAGCAAAGGGGTCAGAGTCGTTTAGTGACTCTGACCCCTTTTCGCGGACTTACCCCATTGAACAAAACGACTCTGACCCCTTTACGTTTTTGTCGCCAGTGGCGTGGCGTGCACCTAGAATTGTCGGCACGCACCCGCGTCGTAACCGCGCCTCACTTCCCTCACCCGAGTGCCCGATGCTTCGTCGACATGCCTCCCTGCCCGCCGTGATGCTGGCCGTGGCTGGCAGCGCCCTCTCGCCCTCCACCGGCCGCGCACAAACGGGGGCACCTTCGATCGCCGCCGACAGTATCGCCGTCATGCAGACGCTCGAGGCCATGGTGGGCGCGATGCGCACCAAGAACGCCGACGGACTCCGGGCCGTGTTTCACGAGCACACCCGCATGACGCTGCTTCGGCCGGCACCGGGCGGCGGCACACGCGTCATGGTGTTGACAGGCGAGCAATTCGTGACCGCCGCCACAGCGCCGGCCAACCCCACCCTCGACGAACCGATCCGCAACATCCGTCTCCAGTTGGATGGAGACCTGGCGACGGTGTGGGCGGAGTACCAGGTCCGCATCGGCGGCAAGGTCAGTCATTGCGGATACGATGCCTTTCAGCTCAACCGCACGACGACGGGTTGGAAGATTCTCAACATCTCGGACACGTTCCGTCAGCAGGGGTGCGGGGCGATGTGGTGAGCCCGCGATGGCTCACCCTGGAGCACGCCTTTACTCGGTACCGGCTCCGTAAGACCGCATATAGTCGACTTCGAGTTGAAATGGCCCGTCCTGCCCGTCGACCATGTAGAGCCCCACGCCGCGAATGCGTGCCACATCGATGACCGGGGCATCCACCGCCCGTCCGAAAATCGTGCTTCGCAGCGCGCTGAACGGCACGCGCACCACGGTCCACTCGGCCGACGTGCGAAACGGCGCCCGACGCGACACCATGCGGCCGTAGCCGCGCACGCCGTCGTCGAGCTCCACCTCGAACTGGCGCCCACTGCCGCGTACGCGGAGCTCGATCCCCAGCTGACCGGTGAGGTCCACCGCGCGGCGCGCCCGCACCGAGGTAAAGCCGCCTCCCTGCGTGACCAGCGTGCCCGTGAAGCGCAGAGCGCCCTGCTCGACGGCCACGAACCCCGCCGAGCGGCCGCCCATGACGCCGTCGTTGACCACGCTCCACTCGGCCTCGTCGGCGCGGTCGAAGGTGAAGAGTGTGACCGGCGCTGACATAGGCAGGGGCTCCGTGGCGGGACGATGAGGGGCGGCGAGTGCGCCAACCGCCAGCAGCAGGGAGGGGAGGAGCAGGAGAAGCGTGCGCACTGCGGTATGCATGCAGCGAAAAGGCCGTGCGGGAGGAACGGGTTCCCATGCGGAGGTTTGACACAGCCATACCTACACAGCATATATATGGCATGAAGCGTACCACCGTGTTCTTTGACGACCAGATGATGCTCCAGCTGCAGCGGGCCGCGCAGCGCACGGGCGTGAGCACGGCGTCGCTTGTGCGTGAGGCCGTCGCCATGTACCTCGCCGCCCCGGGGGCTACGTCGCCGCTGCCGCCCATCGCCGGGCAGTTTGCGAGCGGCACGAGCAATACGTCCGAGCAGGTGGATACCCTGCTCTGGAAGGATCCGCACGGCTGATGGTCATTGCCGACACGGGTCCTCTGTATGCGCTGATCGATCGCAATGACGCATGGCACGAGCGGGTCACCGCGTGGTGGACGGCACAGGCGCGCCATATTCGCGTGCCCATCACCGTGTTGCCCGAAGTGTGCGACTTGCTGCAGACGCGCATCAGCGCGCAGGCGGAGCAGGCCTTCGTCCGATCAGTGGCGAACGGCGAGTTGATTATCGAGCCGGTAGAGTCGGAAGATGTGATCCGTGCATCGGCATTGATGCGCGAGTATCTCGATTTTCCGTTAGGCTTTGTCGACGCGACCGTGATTGCTGTGGCGGAACGACTCGGTGCGCGCGAGATCCTCACCACCGACCGGCGTCACTTCAGTGCGGTGCGCACGAACGGAAGCCGCCTGGTGTCGTTGGTGCCGTAGGGACGGCGGCGGCCGCTTCTTCTCCGGCGAACGTTTTCGACTACTTCCCCGCCGGCCCCCGCCCAATCTCCGCCGCGAAGTTGCGCACCACCACTACTCGCGGAAAACGCGTCTGGCGCACGAACACCACCGTGCCATCGGGGCCCACATCGAACGGCGCGTGCACGGCATCGTCGTTCGCAAACTCGGCGCCGAGCACTTCCCGCGTGCTACCCACCTTCACGCCCGCCGCGAGATCGACCGTCGTGACCACCAACCCGGTTGGCGTGTAGTAGTAGATGCTCCGGCCGTCCCGCGCCCACACCGGGGTGCCACCGCCCGCGCGGTCGATACGCACCTGCGCTCCGGGGCCCGGGAACGGCGCGACATACGTATGCCTGGGCAGGTCGGCGCTGAAGGCGATCCATCGCCTATCGGGCGAGAATCGGCCACCGGTCACCGTGCCAGCATCATCGGTCCTCACATGGGGCAACGGGCGCAGCGTGCTGTCACCACGTGTCCACCACAGTAAACTTTGCGCCTGTTCGACCGCGTCGTTCTGGACACGACCCAGCAGCGTCTTCTCGTCGGACGCGAGCACCACCTCGTACACCGCACGTCTCCCACGCAGGAGCACCGTATCGGCGCCACTCCCATCCGCCGTGCGCAGCATCGCACTCCGCAACGAGTCGGTGATCGACCGGAACAGGATGCTCCGACCGTCAGGGGTCCACTCGGCGCGATCACGTCCTGACGATGGGTCTTGTCCCGCCAGCGGCGAGAAGAATCCGTTGGACCGGTCGAGGACGTGGAGCGTTCGCCGACTGGTTGCGCTGTCGACGATTGTCACCACGAGACGACGCCCGTCGGGGGAAAACCGTGGATGCTCGTAGGCCAGCGTATCGGGCAGTGCCGAGGAGAGCCGGCCCTGTGTATCGCGAAACGTCAGCAGTCCGGCGCTGCTCTCGTTGACGTACACCAGGTCGCCCGACGGGGACATCACCGCGTAGCCCAGTCCGAAGCCAGTCGCATTCATTTTCACGCCGTCGCCCATCCGTTCGCCGGGTCCGGTGACGGTGAGCGCGCGTGCATCGAAGGGCGCCGCGAAGAGGTCACCGGTACGATTGAGGTAGACCAGATGACCCCGGGCGACACCCACCGCCATGTACGCGTCGGTTCCCACGTCGGTGACCTTCCCATCGGTGAGTGACAACGCGAGCACGCGCACCGAGTCGCCTGTGCGTTGATTGGCCGCGAAGAGCACCACGTTCGATTGGTCCAGCGCAGTGGGCCACCGTGCCACGGCCCCCGCCGGCGCCGCGGCGAGTGCGCGAGGCACCCCGCCCGTTTCTTTCACCGCGAACAGCGAATCGGACTGCACGGCGTACACGATCTCGCCACCCGACGTCCACGCGATCCCCTGCGACGCCGCCGGCAGCGTAGCGAGGCGGATCGGATTGCCGCCCGTCACGGCGACCTTGAAGAGCTGCCGGCCGACCACGAAGGCAATCCAGCGACCATCGGGGGAGAATGTCGGCTCCCGCCCGTTGAGACTCCCTAGAAGGGGCGTCATCTCCAGCTGATCGAGCTGGCGAACGAACAGTTGTGCTCCCCGGTTGGCGTCGGATCGCCACATCACCAACGTGCGGCCATCGGGGGAGAGCGCCAACAGCCGATTCTGGGTGACATACGTGGTCTTTCCCTCGATGGTGAAGCGCGTCACGACCTCGGCGGACGATGCCCCGTTGCCACGTGGTCGCATCACCATCCACGTCGCGCCGACGGCGGCGGCCGCGATCGCAACGGCGCCCACCAGCGTGGTCGCTCTGGTACGCGTGCGCACACCGCGCGTCGGCGCCGTCGGCGCACCGCTGCTGTGCGCTCCACTGCTGGTGGCCAGTGCGGTCGCCAACTCCGCCGCACTCGCCTGTCGATCGGCCGGCAGTTTCGCCAGCGCCGTGAGCACGGCCTGCTCCACATTTGGCGGAATGGTGCTGCGCACGCGCGACGGCGGCTCGGCCTCGCTCGACAGCACGCGCGCCACGATCGCCTGCACACTCGCACCCGTAAACGGCGGTGCGCCGGTGAGCATTTCGTACACCACCGTGCCGAGCGCGTAGATGTCGCTGCGCGCATCGATGGTGCGTTCGCCCATCGCCTGCTCGGGGCTCATGTACTGCGGCGTGCCGAGGCTCAAACCGGTTTGTGTCATACGCGCACCACCGGCGCTTTGCACCGCGAGCGCGATACCGAAGTCCGCCACGAGCGCGCTGCCATCGTGCAAGAGAATATTTTCCGGCTTGATGTCGCGGTGCACCACGCCCTGCCGATGCGCATAATCGAGCGCACTCGCGACTTCGCGCGCGATGCGCACGGCGTCGGCGATGGGCAGTTGCTTCTCGCGCTCGAGGCGCGCACGCAGCGTTTCGCCGGTGACGAGAGGCATGACGTAGTACAGCAACCCGTCGGCCTCACCGCTGTCGAGCAGCGGCAGGATGTGCGGATGCTGCAGGCGCGCGGTGGTGCGGATCTCCGTCAGGAACCGCTCGCCGCCGAGCGCCGCGCCCAGATCGGGGTGCAGCACCTTGATCGCGACATCGCGGTCGTGCTTGAGATCGTGCGCGAGATAGACGGTGGCCATACCACCGGCGCCGAGTTCGCGAAGAACGCGATAGCGGTCGGCGAGGGCGGCGGCGAGCCGCTCGGATGGTGTGGTCACGGAATTGAGCAATGGAATGGATAGACGACACGCGCGCGAACCAACGACCGAGAAGTTACGGGCCGCGAGGAGACTCAGCTAGCGGACGGGCATGCCCCCGGGAGGTTCTGGTGCACGTCAACGCCTCTGACCCTGTGAACCGCCCGCTCAACGCCCCCCGAACACCGCACGATAGAACGCAAAGTTCCGTTCGCCGAGCGCCTCGAGGAGCGCCATGGTGTCGTGCCCCACATTCGGCACCAGTGTGTATTCCTGCACGATCGCCAATCGCGTGACGTGCGCGCGAAACTCTTCGTTGGCCGGCAACGTGAAATCGAGCGAGCCAACGACCTGACGAAATCGCGTCAGCGCACGCGGCGTGCCGCGTATCGAGGCTGCATACTGCTCGGCCACCGTGAACGGGTTCTGCGCGACATAGTACGTCATGTCATCGCTGTACACGTCGCGCAGGATCTGCGCCCGTTCGGCAGGATTCCCCGTCGCGCGCGGCCCGTTGAAGTCGAGGTCCAGCGGGCCCGCTGCGAACATGCTCATCGCGCCGAAGACGTCAGGGTAGCGCAGTCCCCATCGCGACGCGCCATACCCGCCCATGCTGAAGCCTTCCAGCAACCGGCCATCGCGTGTGGCCACGGTGCGAAAGGTCGCGTCGACATGCGGCACCAAGTCGCGCACCACCATCGACTCCATGGGGACACGCCCGTCTTTGGAATCGGCCCACATGCTCGACGCCATACCGTTGGGAAACACGACGAGCATGGGCGGAATGCGTCCCGCGCGAATGGCGTCGTCGAAATACGCCGCGAGGATGGCAATGCCACCAAGTCCTCCACCGCTGCCGTGCAGCCAGTAGAGCACCGGGAATCGGCGCGCCGCGTCGCTGTCGTACTGCGGCGGCGTGTACACGTGATAGCTCACGGTGGCGCGCGCGATAACGCTCGAGAAGGTGCGATACTGCACGCGCGGCGCGCTGATGGCGGTGGTGGTCCACACCACTGGCGGCGCCACGGGTGGCACGGGTGGCACGGGGGCCACCGGCGATGACGCCGTGCTGGCGCTGCAGCCGCAGAGGGCGGACAGCACGAGGGAGAGGGCGCGTCGCCGGTTCACAACCCAATGGCCCGCAGGAGTTCGGGATACCGCGGGTGCGCATGAAACGCCGCGCTGAAGAGCGGCTCGCGCGTCCAGAACGGCCCGGTGTTGTCAGACCGCGCCACGGACTCGATCGCGTAGGCGATCGCCTCATCCGTCCGGCCCAACTGGTCGGCGGCAAGAGCGAGCACCATACACGACACCTGCTCCGTCTGCGCGCGCGCCTGCAGTTCGGCGTAGATGGCCTCTGCGAGATTCAGCTGTCCTCGTTGCACATAAGCTTTGGGCAAGCACGCGAGGACCCACGGGTTGCGACCTATCACGGCGTACGCCGCGTTGGCGGCCGCGAGGGCACCATCCGCGTCGCCCGAAAGTGACAAGACGTAGGTGCGGACGAACAACGGCAGGAAAGACTGTGGGTCTATAGCACACGCGCGCTGCACCTCGGCCACGGCGTCAGCCGGGCGCCCAGCCGCGAGCAGACTCAAACTGTGGAGCGTCGCACAGTACGCACTCCGCGGGTCATCGGTAACGGCGCGTGAGAGCTCCGCGACGCCGCGTGCGTCATCGTGGCGCAGATAGATCAGGCCGAGCGTCGCGTACTGGGCCCGAACCTCCACCAGATGCGGCTGCGCGGCGAGGGCGCGCTCCCACCAGTGAAAGGCGGCCGCAACGTCATGCTCGAGAAAGAGGGCCACGTGCGCCAGGCTCCCCATGACCGTCCCCATCTGGGGGGCGAGCGCGATGGCCCGGTCCAGCGCACTCCGAATGAGGGGACGCGCCTCCGAAACCTCCAGCAGCCCGTAGCGCACGAGACTGAGCAGCGCCTCGCCGAGCGCCGCGAACGCATCCGCATTGTCGGGGTCCAATTGGATCGCCCTCTCGAGACACTGGCGCGCGAGCCGCAGTGCTGGTCCGCGCTGGGCGAGCAGCGCGCGCCCCTTCGCGACCAGCTCGAACGCCTCCAGCTCGGCGGTCGTCGCCTTGCCGGCCGGCACCGCGGGTGGCACGAATGTGACTTGCAACTTGGCCGCAATCGCGGCCGCGATCTCGTCCTGCACGGCGAAGACGTCGACCAGTTCACGATCGAATCGTTCCGACCACAGATGGTAGCCATCGGCCACCGATACCAGCTGCACGGTCATGCGCATACGATTGCCCGCCTTGCGCACGCTCCCCTGCAACACCGTCGCCACATGCAGGGTGGCGCCGATTTCGCTCAGCGGCACCGCCTTGCCCCGATACGAAAACGCCGAGTTCCGGGCGGCGACGTGCAAGCCATCGATGGGCACGAGCGCATCGAGAATATCGTCCGCTATGCCGTCAGCGAAATACTGGTTGTCCGGATCGGCGCTCAGATTCTCGAACGGCAGAATCGCCAGCGACTTCGCGGGCGCCGCGGGATGTGCCGATGCGGCCTCACGTTCGTTGAGCGCCGCCGCGAACACCGCCGCGGTCTCATGGCGATCCACCGCGACCCGCGCCAGCACCTGCTGCACCGCCCGCGCGACCGGGCGCGGCACCGCCTCGCGCAGTGCCGACACGTCCGCGGGCGTCTGCACAAAGCGCTTCGCAATCACCGCCTGCACCGTGGGCCCAGTGAACGGCGTCTCACCCACCAGCATCTCGTACAACACGCAGCCGAGGCTGTAGAGATCGCTGCGGCCGTCCACCTCTTCACCCACCGCCTGCTCGGGGCTCATGTACGCCGGCGTCCCCACACTCATCCCCATCTGCGTGAGCGTGTCGCCCGGCGCGTCACTGATCGCCTTGCCAATGCCGAAGTCGGCCACGAGCGCGTGGCCGTCCTGCAGGAGAATGTTCTCGGGCTTGATGTCGCGGTGCACAATGCCGAGGCGATGCGCGTGATCGAGCGCGGCCGCCACTTCGCTGGCAACGCGCACCGCGTCGGCGATGGGCAGCTGGCGTTGTGTGTCGAGCCGATCGCGCAGCGACTGCCCCTGCACCACCGGCATCACGTAGTACAGCGCGTCGCCCGCGTCGCCCGAATCGTACAGCGGCAGGATATGCGGATGACTCAATCGCGCCGCGAGCTGAATTTCGCGCAAGAAGCGCTCACGCCCCACCGACTGCGCCACGTCGTCGCGCAGCACCTTGATGGCGACGTCGCGGTCATGCTTGACGTCGCGCGCGAGATATACCGTGGCCATACCGCCCTGTCCGAGTTCGCGGTCGAGGCGGTAGCGGCCTTCGAGGGCGGCGGTGAGGCGGTCAATAACAGGCATCATATCTTTCGAATCGGTCCGGGATACGTCGCAAGCAACGCGTCAGCAGTCACCAGCGTGATGCCTTCGCTGAGCGCCTGCGCCAGCAGCAGGCGGTCAAAGGGATCACGATGAATATCCGGCAACCCCTCGACACTCACCGCGTGCTGGCTGGTAATGGGCAGCTCCGTGTACCCGTTGTCCAGCAGGCCGCGGCGCAACACGCGTGGCTCGACGCGAAAATCCTTGCGGCCGAGGGAGTTCTTGATGGTGATCTCCCAGAGGCTCGCGGCGCTGAAACACAGCTCGTTGCCGGGATCATTGAGCAGCTTGCGCGCGCTGGCCGTGAGCCGCTTGGAGTTGCCAGCCGCCCAGAGCAACACCTGGGTGTCGAGCAGCAGCTTCACGCGCCGAGCCCGAACAACGCGGCAATCTCGTCCTCACCCATGCGATCGAAGTCCTTGGGCACCGCGATCTCGCCCGCCAAAAAGCCCAGGCGCTGCGGCGCCTCCGGCGCGTCGAGCCCGGCGACCTTCACCAGGGGCTTGCCGGCCTTGGCAATCACGAACGCTTCGCCTTTGGCGGCCTGATCGACCAGCTTGGACAGCTGCGTCTTGGCTTCGTGGATGTTGACGGTAATCACGGTGTATGGACTAAGGGTTATGGACTAAGTCTACCCGCTCCACCGAACCCCGGCAATCGCGACCGCGCCGTTCGCAGGCCCGGTTCACTGCCCCCTTCCATGCGGCTGCGCTTGGAGCGACGATTCCATCCCGCCCCCACCCCCACAGCCACGTGCCTCTGATGTCGGAGTCCCCCCTCGCGCCGATCACCGGTCGCGCGACGCTCGCCCTGCTCGCCCCAGTCTCGGGCGTCATCGTCCCCCTCGAGGACGTGCCCGACCCGGTCTTTGCCCAACGGCTCGCCGGTGACGGTCTCTCCATCGACCCGCTCGGGAGCGAAGTGGTTGCCCCCTGCGATGCCGTGGTACGGCAGGTTCATCGCGCCTCTCACGCGGTGACCCTCGAGGCGTCCGGCCTCGAAATCGTCATCCACGTGGGACTGGACACCGTGCTGCTGCAGGGGGCCGGGTTCCACCCCGCGGTCAAGGCTGGCCAGCAGGTACGCGCCGGCGACGTGCTCCTCCGCTTCGACGCAGACGCCGTCGCTCGACGCGCGCGATCGCTGCTCACGGAAGTGGTCGTTGCCAACATGGACCTCGTGGCCGCCATACGACCGCGTTCGGGGATGGTCGTTGCAGGCCGCGACGTGCTGTTCGAGGTAGAGCTCAAGACCGGCCCCAGCACCACTTCGGCGCCGATCGCCGCCGACACCGCCATCACGTCTGCACCGGTCGTCGTAGGCGCGCGCACGGGGCTGCACGCGCGTCCTGCAGCGGTGGTCGCCGCCGCGGCTCGGCGTTTTGCCGCCGACCTCCGGCTGCGCAAAGGCGAGCAGGAGGCCAACGCGCGCAGTGTCGTCTCCATCATGGCCCTCGAAGTGGGAGGCGGGGACGCCCTCACCGTGGTAGGGCGCGGTGGCGACGCCGCTGAAGCCATTCAGGCGCTGGTCGCATTGCTCGCGACCGATCTCGATGCGGGTGCCGGCGAGGCGCACGGGAAAGCCGCAGATGGCGCACCCGCGCCGGCAGCCCCCGTGGCTATCGTCCCCTCCACCGCCGAGCCCGTCGCCGAAGGCGTCCTGCGCGGTGTCGCCGCCTCTCCCGGGCTGGCCATCGGGCACGTCTTCCACCTGCGCCACGACGACGCGGTCGTCGAGCAGCGCGGTGCCGACCCGGTGCAGGAGCAGCGCGCGCTCGAATCCGCGTTGAGTGCCGCGCATCTACAGCTGGAAGGGTTACGGCAACGCCTCACACAAGAAGCCGATGCCGACCACGCCGCAATCTTCGCGGCGCATCAGGAGCTGCTCGAAGACCCGGAGGTGCTCGACCGCGCCGCCGCCCAGGTGCGTGCGGGCGACTCCGCCGCGTGGGCGTGGCAACAGGCCTATACGTCGCAAGCCGACCGGCTCTCGGCGCTCTCCAATGCCGTCATGCGCGGACGTGCCACCGACCTGCGCGATGTCGGGCGCCGGGTGCTGCAGCTGCTCGTT
>JAIXTI010000186.1 GCA_027484025.1 bacterium | reverse complement strand
TCGAAGGGCTGGCCGTCGATGGCCGCCGGCTATTCCTCGGGCTGCGCGGCCCGGTGTTGCGCGGCTGGTCAGCGCTATTGGAAATCGAGGTGGAGCTGCGGGCCGACGACCTGCGGCTGCTGCCGTTGGACTCGGACGGTACGTTGGTCCGCAAGCACTTCCTGCAGCTGGATGGTCTCGGCATCCGCGATCTGCACTTCTCCGGCGACGACCTGTACCTGCTGGCCGGCCCGACCATGGTGCTGAATGGCGACATCCGCGTCTTCAAGTGGCGTGGGGCGCGCGCGGCGCTGGCGGAGAACACCGAGCCGGTGCGCTTCGAGGTCGGGCTGTCCGAGTCGGTGGCGTTGCCGCACGGTCGCGGCACCAACCGCGCGGAGGCGATCTGCGATCTGCCGCCGGCGCTATCCGGCCGCAAGCCAAGCTGGCTGGTGCTCTACGACGCTCCTGGTCCGGATCGCCGCGACGGCGAATACACTGTCTTCGGCGACATGCTGCGCCACGACTGATGAAAGTTGCCGGCGCCAGTCAGCACCAGCAGGCCGCCGGCGAACGGTCGTCAGCCAATGCGCCACCGCCGCTGGACGCCGAAGCCGCACTGATTTTTGTCATCAACACCGCGTCCGGGTCCTTCGACGCGGCGGGCAAGCGCGCGCTGATCGAGGCCAGGCTGGCCGCTCGCGGCCGGCGCGGGGAGTTGAGGATCTGCGGTCCGGCCGAGTTGCCGCAGGTTGCGGCCACCGCCGCGGCCGATGCCCTGGCGCGGCGCACGGCGGTGATCGCGGTGGGCGGCGATGGCAGCCTGAATGCCGTGGCGCAGGCCGCCCACGCGGTCGGCTGTCCGATCGGGATTCTTCCCTACGGCACCTTCAACTACTTCGCCCGCACCCACGGCATCCCCACCGACGTCGCCGCCGCGCTGGACCTGGTGCTGGACGGCGCGCCGCAGCCGGTGCAGGTCGCGGCGATCAACGACCGGCTGTTTCTGGTCAACGCCAGCCTCGGCGTCTATCCCTAATTGCTGCAGGACCGCGAGGCCTGGAAGCGTCGCTTCGGCCGCAGCCGTGGGGTCGCGTTTCTCGCCGGTTGCGCGACACTGCTGCGCGCGCAGCGGCGGCTCCGCCTGCACATCGAGGTGGGCGACACGGTCCGCGATGTGCAGACGCTGACGTTGATTCTCGGCAACAACCGGCTGCAGCTGGAACGGCTCGGTGCCGAACCGCCGGACACCCTGGCCGGTACCCCGGGCCACGGCAGCATGGCCGCGCTGATGCTCAAACCGATCGGCACCTGGGCGATGCTGCGGCTGCTGCTGCACGGCGCCCTCGGCCGGCTCGGCGAGGCTGCCGGCATCGAGAGCTTCGAGTTCCATCATCTGGTCGTCCGGCCGCGGCTCAGCCCGGAGGGCCGCGAAATCACCGTGGCCTACGACGGCGAAGTCGTGCGGCTGCGCAGCCCGATCGACATTCTGGTGCTGGATCGGCCGCTGTATCTGCTGCAGACGGTCTAGTGTGGTGTCCCATCGATGACGCAACGTCATCGTGTTGCCGGTGGCCTCGATCCTTCCAAAGCGTGGCCAACCGCAATCGGGAGCGTGAGGCAGAAAGCCACGTACAACGCGAATCCATCACGCCCGGGTAGGGTGCCGGTGAACGTAGTGAACCGCACCAGGACTCAGCCGCAAGCTCGGAAAGCGCGGCATCGCCGTGGTGCGGTTCGCTTTGCTCACCGGCACCCTACCCGAGCGATCGCGATCCAATAAGCGCGCAACTGTTTGGCGCACCCCACGTGTGTCGGCGACGCTTGCCCCGGATGGGGTGCTTCGTCGCCATCGATCGCGAGATTCACCTTGCGCCCAGCGCGCTTGGTACAGCGCGTCAGCCACCAGCCGGCGGCTGCCACAGCTCCAGCTTGTTGCCCTCCGGATCGAAGGCCCAGCCGAACTTGCCGTACTCGGATTCTTCGGTGGCGTCGGCCACCTCGACGCCCTCGGCGCGCAGGACCTCAAGCAGCGCGTCGAGGTCGTCGACGCGGTAATTCACCATGAAGGGTGCCGGGCTCGGCGCGAAGTAGGTGGTGTCGGCCGCGAACGGGCTCCAGGTGGTGGTCCCGACGCCCTCCGGGTTCGCCGCGCTGCGCCAGGCGAAGACCGCGCCGCCCCAGTCGGCGACCTCGATCCCCAGATGCCGTCGATACCAGTCGCCGAGGGCCTGCGGGTCCCGCGACTTGAAGAAGATGCCGCCAATGCCGGTAACGCGCTTCATGAGTGCTCCGAGGGGTCGGTCGCGTGGGCGTGACCTCCATCGTAGCCCGCCCTGCAGGCAGGCCCACGCCAACCCGATGCCGATGGTGTCGGGGGCAATGGTCACCGCAGCGCTGCCGAGCGCTGGCCGGGCCCGGCGTCGTCCGCTAAGGTCCCGGCATTCCCGTTCCGGAGCCGCCCCATGAAAAGCCGAGCCGCCGTTGCCTTCGCCGCGGGCGAAGCCCTGAAGGTCGTCGAGATCGACGTCGCCCCGCCGCAGAGGGGCGAGGTGCTGGTCAAGATCACTCACACCGGCGTCTGCCACACCGATGCCTACACGCTGTCCGGCGACGATCCGGAGGGGCTGTTCCCGGTGGTGCTGGGTCACGAGGGCGCGGGCATCGTGGTGGAAGTCGGCGAGGGCGTGACCAGCCTGAAGCCCGGCGATCACGTGATTCCGCTGTACACCGCCGAGTGCGGCGAGTGCCTGTTCTGCAAGAGCGGCAAGACCAATCTGTGCGTGGCGGTGCGGGCGACGCAGGGCAAGGGCGTGATGCCGGACGGCACCTCGCGCTTTTCCTACGAAGGCCAGCCGCTGTACCACTACATGGGCTGCTCGACCTTCAGCGAGTACACCGTGGTCCCCGAGGTCTCGCTGGCGAAGGTCAACCCCGAAGCCAATCCGGAGCACGTCTGCCTGCTCGGCTGCGGGGTGACCACAGGGCTCGGCGCGGTGAAGAACACCGCGAAAGTCCAGCCCGGCGACTCGGTGGCGGTGTTCGGCCTCGGCGGGATTGGCCTTGCCGTGGTGCAGGGTGCCAAG
>JAIXTI010000187.1 GCA_027484025.1 bacterium | reverse complement strand
GCGGATCTGCCGGCCGGTGTCATCCACCAGTTCGATGTATTCGGCCCCCGTGATCGGCGGCAGGGTCGATGCGGCAACGCCCCAGATCGGCCGCACGAACTCGGTCGCCAACTCGACGTTCCCGCGCACGGCTTTGCAACGCTGCCGGATCGACGTGTTCCGCGAGCCCATCAGGTTGTGAGCAATGCCGGCACGTATCGGGTTCAAGTCCACATAGGCCATTGCCGCAAGCAGGGCCCGCTCGTCGAGCAGCACCTGGGATTTGAACCGTGCCTCCCAGAAGTGCCCGCGCCGAAAGTCGCCGAAAGTCGCGCGTCAAGGACAGGCAGAAAATCCAAACCGAGAGCGCGCGACGCCCGCGGTGCGACGCCTGAGCACGGTCCGGAGCGGCAGACAGGCTGCTCGATTGCCCAGCGCCAGAAAAACCGCCAACGCACCCAGGCGCCACAGCGCCAAAAGTGGGCTTTCAACGGCCGTCAGCCGACCGCCAGCGCCCTCGCAAAGCCAATGCCGCGTAAGAACTGCTGCTGCATCGCTGCGGCTTTCTCCTCGATGGCCTCCAGCGTTCCAACCACCCGCCAAAAGCCCGAGCCCACGCCCTTCACCTTCCGCGTCCAGTGATCGGCGCTGAGGCCGAGCCTCTTCAATGCTCGCGGCTCGTCGGCCGGAATCGCGCCACGTTTGTCCTTGCGGATCTGCCGGCCGGTGTCATCCACCAGTTCGATGTACTCGGCCACCGTGATCGGCGGCATCGTCGCTGCGGCAACGCCCCAGATCGGCCGCACGACCTCGGTCGCCAACTCGACGTTCCCGCGCACGGCTTTGCAGCGCTGCCGGATCGAGGTGTTCCGTGAGCCCATCAGGTTGCAGGCAATGCCGGCACGGATCGGGTTCAAGTCCACATAGGCCATTGCCGCAAGCAACGCTCGCTCGTCGAGCAGCACCTGGGACTTGAACCGTGCCTCCCAGAAGTGCCCGCACGCACCGTCCTCCGCGTTGGCGATCTTCGACACATGCTCGTTGAGGCATTTCATGAACCAGCTCAGCGACGCCAGCCGCTCGCGGGTCACCCGCATCTGCTCAGGATCGGCCAGCATCTGCGCCCGCCGCTCCGCGTTGCGCTTCTCGCACTTCGAGCGGTAGATCCGCTGCCAGCGGTCGATGACCTCATCGTCAGACCATCCGCGAACGGCGTCAGGTCGGACCGCCAGCGCGAGGTGGAAGTGGTTCGCCATCCACGCGAATGCGTACACGCCGACAGCGAAGACGTCTGCCAACTCCCGGACGCGGGCTTCGATGAGCCCGCAGCGGTGGTCGTAGCGTCGATTGCTGAAACGGTCCGTCCCGAACAGCCACGCCCGCCGGACGCAGCGAGTCGTGACGTGCACGAACACGGCGTGGCCGGGCGGGATCAGCGTGGAGCGGGCTTGGGTCATCGGCGCAGTGTGGTTCGCTGCGACCGGTGGCCATGTCGGAGGTCGCCGTCGGGTCGTGTACGACGGTATCGTCGGCAGTTGTAAGACGTGTCGCACGTTCGGCGGCGTTGTCGTCGTTGATGCGGGGGCTTCGCAGCCTGTCCTCGATTCCTCGATTCCTCGTTAGACATCGGAAGCTAGCCATGGCATCTCGGAAATCTCCCCGAAAAGCGTCCTCGAGTTTGGGGGCACCGTATCTACGGAGCATTCGCAGCGATCCCGACCGGATGAACGGAAGCCTGTTCCCGTTCAGCATCCCGGCATTCAGTCGCGGCATAGCCCTCGAATTGCCCACACCGGTTACTTTTTTCGTCGGAGAGAATGGGAGTGGGAAATCCACACTTTTGGAGGCACTGGCCGAAATCTGTGGCTTCAACCCGGAAGGCGGAAACCGCGACCACTATCGGGAAGCGAGGGAAGACCGATCAGAACTAGCGCAAGCTCTGAAGCTTTCCTGGATGCCAAAGATGACCGAAGGGTTTTTCATGCGTGCGGAGAGTTTCTATAACTTCGCAAGCTACCTAGACGGCGTATCCGACTTCACGGCATACGGTGGCAAGTCACTGCATCATCAATCTCACGGCGAGTCGTTCTTGGCACTGTTCCAGAACAGATTTGAACACGGGCTATACATTCTCGACGAACCGGAGGCCGCCCTGTCGCCCCAGCGCCAGCTTGCCTTCCTGCGAATCATTCATGAACTCGAGGTACCGCGTCACGCCCAATTTCTGATTGCCACACACTCGCCGATTCTTCTAGCCTATCCCGGCGCTACCCTGTATCAGTTTGAGGAAGACGGAATTCGAGAGGTCGCGTACCGAGAAACAGACCATTATCTTGTCACGAAAGAATTCTTGAATGGGCCAGAGCGAATTCTTCGGCATTTGTTTTCCGAAGAGGAAGAGTCCGATGCCTAACCAGCCAATGGAGCGGACGCCTTCGTGCTGCGCACTTCGGCACCGCTCATCAAGCCCAGTCGGCGCGTCAAGGACAGGCTGAAAATCCAAGCCGAGAGCGCAGCCTCCCAAAACTCGACGCCTGAGCGCGGTCCGAGAGCGGCAGATGTGCTGATCAACCCGGGTCTACGATGCATCATCGGACAGTCGGTCGAAGACAGAGCGCTGATGACCCAGGAACCGCCATTCCAGTTGACTCACACCATGCTGGGCCGAG
>JAIXTI010000026.1 GCA_027484025.1 bacterium | reverse complement strand
TTGCCGACCAGAGCCACATGACCCGCGAGTTCCGTCGCTACACCGGCCTGACGCCCGGCGCCTACCGACACGCGCTGCGCTGAGCAAACGAGGCCGAGCGCACGTGCGTTCCAGACCCGGCATGCCCTGACCGTCAACAATCGCGGCATCCCGAACAGAGCTGCCGACATGAGCTATCCACCCCTCTGGCGTCAGGTTTCGGCGCCAGCCTACGCCCTGCAGTTGATGCGCGAGCACCCCTTCGCCCTGCTGTTGAGCAGTTCCCCCACGTTGTTGGCGACCCGCATTCCGGTTCTGGCCGAAGTCGACGCTGCGGGCCAACTGCAGTTGCGGGCGCATCTGAATGCCCAGAACCCGCAGGCCGCGACGCTGGAGGGCGCCGAGGTGCGGGTGGTCTTCTCGGGCCCCTCGACCTACGTCTCGCCGAACTGGCGGGCCGATCGGAGCCGCGGCGGCACCTACGACTACGAGGAAGTCCAGGTCAGCGGTCGGGTGCGCGTCCACCGTGAACTGGCCGCGTTCCGGCAGCTGATCGACGCGCTCTCGGCGCTAATCGAACCCCAGTACGCCGAGGTCAGCGACGCGCCGGTGTGGACCACGGCCCTTGCCCCACCCGGATACCTGGAACGCCTGTTTCCGCAGGTGCTTTGCTTCTCGATCGATGTGGAATCGGTGCAGGCCGTGTCCAAGCTGCACCAGCACTTCCCGGAAGTCGATCGACGGACGATCGCCACGCACTTGCAGCGCTGCCACCGCCAGGATGCACAGGCCATCGCCGCACGAATCCTGGCCACGCTACCCTCCAAGGCGCCCGAGGGCCGGTCATGACGCTCGCCATCCGACGCCTGACCCGCGCGGACACCGACGCCGCCGCGACGCTGTACGCCCGGCTCGCCGAGTGGCTGGACACCCCGGGACCCGCGCTAGCCGCGGTCGAGGTGCAGGCGCTGCTGTCGCGGCCGGATCTGTGGTCCGTGGCGGCCTTCGACGAGGCGACCCTGGTCGGCGGCTTGACCGCCCACGTGCTGCCGATGACCCGGGCCGCCGGCGTTGAGCTCTTCATCTACGACCTCGCCGTAGCCGAGTCACACCGCCGACGCGGCGTCGGTCGCGCCATGCTGGAATTCCTGCAGCGACAGCGTCCGAACGACCGGGTCCTTGGCATGTTCGTCTTCGCCGACGCCGAAGATGAGGACGAAGCCGGCGCCTTCTATCGCGCCTGCGGCGGCGAGGCCACGGCCGCCACGATGTACAGCTTTCGCGGCCGGGACTGAGCACATCCCGTGGCACTGCTGATCCTGAAGCTGACGCTGGTTCCGCTGGTCCTCGCCGTCATCACGCTGGCCGGACGCCGCTGGGGTCCGACCGTGGCGGGCCTGCTGGCCGGTCTGCCGGTGGTCGCCGGCCCGATCGTGCTGCTGCTGGCCCACGAGCAGGGCGTCGCCTTCGGCCGGACCGCGGCTCTGGCCGCGCTCGCCGCGATCGCCGGTCTGCTGGTCTTCGGCGTGGCCTACAGCCACCTCGCCCAGCGATGGACCTGGCCCGTGGCGCTCACAGGCGGCATCAGTGCGTGGCTGCTGACCGCAGTCGGGCTGCTGGTGCTGCCCACGACGCTCGCCGCATCACTGGCCGCGGCGTTGGCGGCGCTGGTGCTGGCGCCCCGCCTGCTGCCTCTGCCGCCGCCTACGCCGTCGCCCGTCACGAGCCGAGCGGCCACGGCCCACGACCTGCCCTGGCGAATGACCGCGGGGGCCTTACTGACGCTGACCGTCACCAGCCTCGCGGCGACCGTAGGCGATACCGCCAGCGGCCTGCTGGCGGCCTTTCCGGTCCTCGGGACGGTCCTCGCGGTGTACACCCATCGATCCCGCGGCGCCGAAGCGGTGGCCGCGCTGTATCGCGGCATGGTTCGCGGGCTGTACGCCTTCGCCGCCTTCTTCGCGGCGCTCACCCTGACCCTGCCACACGCCGCCCTCGGCACGGCCGCCGCCACCGCCGTGCTGGCGGCGCTGATCGCGACGACGATGGAGCGGTTTCGGTTTGGCTCCGGGTTTTTTGCATGTCCTTACCGTCGATGGCGACGTCGAATAACGCCGCATTCGGGTCAAATGGCGCAGGAATAATTGCAGTTCCATTTGCCTGACTGCAGCAATGCCGTTTTTCACCGCAAGAGTCGATAATCGCTCAAGCGGAACCACGTGCGGGAAAGGATGAATCCACTCGCCGGTTCCGGGGACAGGCTGGTGACCTCTTCGGTCATGTTCCTGCGGTAGAACGCGGTGCAGGCGGCGTTCTGCCAGACCGTTTGCCGCATCTTGCGTCGCATGTTCGCGACGTAGGCCTCCTGAAGATCGGGCCTGGCGTCAATCGCCTTGATGCTCGCGTCGCGCTTCACGGTGCTGATGGCCTTGACGATGTATTTGGTGGCCGCCTCCATGTAGGACAGTTGTGAGCTGTGCCCGGTGCCGGTGTTCGGGCCGTTCACCTTGAAGTAGTTCGGGTAACCGGAGACGGTGATGCCCTTGTAGGAAACGACCCGGTCTTCCCATTCGCGGTTGAGGTTGCGGCCGCCCAGCCCGTTAACCTGGAACGTGATGGCCTTCTTCATATTCGAGTAGGCGTAGTACCCGGTGGCGTAGACGATGACGTCCAGCGGGATATCCTTGCCATCCTTGGTCCGGATGCCCGTGGGCGTGATGCACTCGATGCCGCTGATATCCACGTCGACATTGGCGCGGGACAGCGCCGGGAGATAAGTGTAGCTGGGTATCAGCCGCCGGCAGCCCAATTCGTAGTCCGGCATCATGTGCTTCCGGAGCTTTTCGTCGGTGACGTAGGTATCCAGGTGCTTCTGCAATCGCCGGCGGTAGTGGCCTTTTACCAGCCGGCTGATCCCGGATAGGCCCGGAAAGCGGCGAAAGGCCACAAAGCGGATGTCGTAGAAGGAAAAAACCAGCGAGCGGATCGTGTGCCGAATCACGGGCAGCGTCCGAAGGTAGCGCTCCACCGGGCCGTGCTGCCGGTCCGTGCGCGGCAGGATCCACTGCGCCTTGCCCATGAACAGGGTCAGCCGGCTGACCTTGTCGGCGATCGCCGGCACGATCTGCGCGGCCGAACATCCCGAGCCGATGATGCCGACGCGCTTTCCGGCATACGCAACGGAGTGGTCCCAGTGCCCGGAGTGGAATATCGGCCCCTGGAATGACTCGGCGCCGGCGATCTTCGGAGTGTGCGGATTCGCCAGCACGCCACTGGCGTCGATCACGAAGCGCGCGATGTAGCTATCGCCTGACTCGGTCTCCACGCGCCACAGGCACTCGCGCTCGTCGAAGCTGAGTTTGGACACCGTCTGATTGGTGCGCGCATACCTGCGCAAGCCGAATTTCTCGATGATGTGGTTGGTATAGGCAAGGAGTTCGCTTTGCGGCGCGAAGGACTTCTTGAACTCAAAGGGTATGAACGAGATGCAATACAGGCTGGTCGGGACGTCCACCTCTGCGCCGGGGTAGGAGTTCACCTGCCAGGTACCGCCCAGTTCGGCGCTCCTTTCCAGCAGGACGAAATCATTGCTTTGGGCTTTCTGCAGGCGGATGGCCGCCAACAACCCGCCGAATCCGGTCCCGATGATCACGGTCTCGACCCGCCGGGATTGCGTCGCGTTCCCGGCATGCGCAGATATCTCTCTCGTGGCGGCTGGCTCCGATGCGCTCATCGTCATGGCTGTTCCAATCCGGCGGTGGCCGATGTCCGTGTTCAGACTAGACAGACTATTTCCGCACCTGCCTTACGTGTTCCTTGCCATTCACGAAGGTGGCGATGTTGCCCTCGCGTTGCACCTGCAGCAGCCTTGCAGATGACGTCACTTCGCCAAAGCGAGTGCGGGAATCAGCGCCAGCGTGGCGATGGCGAAGGTCGTTCGCGTTTTGACTGAGAATGTTGGCGTGGTGTTCGGCGTCATGGCCGGAGCTCGCCAGTGGTGGCGATCGGCGCCAGCAAAGCGCTCGATGAAGGTTGTGGCTGGCGATCAAGCGCGCCGGATTCGATGAAGTCTTCAAGCACGTTCATTCGGTGCAGAACAGGCCATCCGCCGTCGGGGGTGCTCGGCACCGTCGCCAGCGGCCATTCGGCAGGCGCGGTGCCGGCACGCGACGACACGCTCAGTGGCTTGTCATGCAGCACAAGCTCCAGTGGCTGGTCGCCCGGCTTGGCGTAGGGCGAGAACATGCGCAGCGTCACCGGCGACTCGCGGGGTTCGAAGCGCCACCGCAAAAACTCGCCGTCGCGATGGATCGTCAGGCGCAGCGGCGAGCCTTCTCCGAAGGGCAGCTGCGCCTGCACGTTCTTCCACGCCGACGGCAGCGCAGGCCGAAACTCCAGAACGCCATCGAGCAGGCGTGGACGGAAACCCAGATAGTCCTGCACGGCATTGCGGACAAACTCGGCCGTGCTCCAATTCTGCGCATAGGTGCCGGACGGTCGCGACTGACCGTTGGCGCCGGGAAGTGCATCCACCAACTCCGACAAGTGCCCGGGT
>JAIXTI010000097.1 GCA_027484025.1 bacterium | reverse complement strand
TCATCTTCGTCGTCGACGCGTCGGGCTCATCGGCGCTGTACCGGCTCGCCGAAGCCAAGGGCGCGGTGGAGCTGTTGTTGGCCGAAACGTATGCCCGTCGTGATCGCGTCAGTCTCATTGCCTTCCGCGGACAGGGAACGGAGCTGCTCCTGCCGCCGACACGGGCATTGGCGCGCGCCAAGAAGGTGCTGGCCGCCCTGCCGGGCGGGGGCGGCACCCCAATGGCGCATGCCATCGACGCGGCACTCGAACAGGCCATCGCCGCGCGACGTGCCGGGAGTGCCGCGCTGATTGTCGTCATGTCGGACGGCCGTGCCAACATCGCGCGCGATGGATCGCCTGGGCGCAAGCAGGCTGAGCTCGATGCCCTTTCGGCCGGCGCCCGCTTTGCCGCGCAGCAGATTCCGGCGATGTTCGTGGATACCTCGGTGCGCGGCGAACTGGTGGCTCGGCGTATCGCCGAGGCGATGAAAGCACGGTACATCCTGCTGCCGGCGGCTGATGCCAAGGCGCTGGGAGGATTGGTGAAGACCGCGATGCAAATGGCGGAGGGTGGTGGATGAGTGTCGGTGTGGAAGCAGTCACGGTGTCTCCGGCCGCGGTCCCGCGGGCGACGGGGTGGCGTGCGCGGTTGCACTCACTGGTGCGGGCGCGGCAGCCCGATATGGTGCATGCCACGGATATCGCCACGCGCGAAACGACGGCGCGCGTGGCGCTGCGGTCGTTCGGCGTGGTGGTCGCATTCTGGTGGAGCACCACCGGCGTCGTATTTGCACTCGAGCGGACGGCGGCCACGCGCTTCCTCGGTCTGCTGGTCGCGACCGCGCTGGCGGTGTGGGGCGCCTCGCTCGTGTACTTCGAACGCGATCGCGATACGCCGTCGGCGGCCCGTCGCAGTTTCCTGGGCGGCGCGTTTCTCTGGACGTTCGCGCAGGTCACCTTTTACGGTGGCTGGATCATCGGACCGGAATCGCTGCGCCTCTCCATCCCGGTGGAGCCGCCGTCGTGGGGCTTCGCTGTGCGCGCCGTCCTTTCGATGTTCTGGTACCAGTTGGTCATGCTGGCCGTGCTCGCAACGGCGGCGTTCATCACGCATAAGCGGGTCAATCGCGTAGGATGGTGGACCGCCGCGCTCTTCTGGTGTGTCCATCAGGTGGCCAGCATCAACATTTTCCTCGGCGTCGAGAACCCCGGACGTGGATTCTTTCCCGAGCCGCTGGTCTTTCTCGAATCGTATTTCGGGCCGGCCCGCAACAGTCTCTTCCTGCCGTTCACGATGGCGTGCGTCATCATCTACACACTGTACACCGCGCTGTTTGCGTTGCGCGGCCGCACACCGGCGTATCGACAGAGCATGATGTTGCTCACCGTCATCGGTGCCTTGTCGGTGCTGGAACTGGCCGTCCTCGGGATGCCTATCCAATTGCCGCTCTGGCAGGCCTTCCTCGACGTGCGAGGCTACTGAAGCAGCGGTTCGCCACGGCGGGGACACACCAGAACGACCAACGGACAACGCGAGAGCCGCGTTGTCCGTTGGTCGTTTTCAGCGTGTTGTCAGCATGTCGTCGCCGTGCTGGCGACGGTGGCGTCAGAACACCGAGAGCACGCTCGTGTCGTCGGCGTCGTCGAACGGAATGAGATCGGCGGCGCTGGCGCGCGTCGCGCTCCTCGAGGCCGATGGCTTGGCCGAAGACTTTGCCGGCGACTTGCTGCCGGCGCGCGCCGGTGCCGCCACTGGCCTGTTCGGCGATGGCGCCGGACGTGCACTACGGCCGCGCGGCGTCATGCCGGTGATGACAAAGCTGCCCACGAGATCCTGCATCGTCTGCGCCTGGCTCGCCAGCTCCACCGCCGCGCTGGCCGACTCTTCGGCGTTGCTGGCGACCGACTGCGTCGTGGCGTTCATCTGCGTCGCGGCACCGGTCAGCTGGCTGACACCATCCGACTGCGCGGCGCTCGTGTTGGCGATCTCGCCAATGACCTCGCCGAGATTCACGATTTGCGTGTTGATCTCCACGAGCTTTTCGTTCACCACATGATTGAGCGTATTGCCCGTGTGCGCGTGACGGACGCTGTCTTCGATGAGCGTGGACGTCGTCTTGGCGGCCTCCGCGCTCCGGATCGCGAGACTGCGAACTTCTTCGGCCACGACGGCAAACCCCTTGCCCGCATCACCGGCGCGTGCGGCTTCGACAGCCGCGTTGAGCGCGAGCAGATTGGTCTGGAAGGCGATTTCGTCAATCGTCTTCACGATCTTGGCCGTGTCGGCGCTCGACTTGGTGATCAGGTCCATCGCCGTCGACAGCTGCGACATTTCGTGCACACCCTGCGTCACGATATCCCGCGCCGAAGTGGCAAGTGCACGGGCCTGCGCGGCGTTCTGCGCATTGAGCTTTGCCATCGAGGCCAGTTCGGTGAGACTGCTGGTCGTTTCCTCGAGGCTCGCGGCCTGATCCGCCGCGCCATGCGCCAACGCATCGCTTCCCGAGCTGATTTCGATGCCGGCACCGGCCACCTGTTCGGCAGCCGCCGATACTTCGGCCAAGGCTTGGTCGAGGTTGGTGACGGCCGCGTTCAGCGCTTCCTGCATGTCCACGAACTCACCGGCGTAGTGGCCCTCCATGCGTGCGGACAGATCGCGGGCCGCGACCTTTTGCAGCACCGACGACGCTTCGCGTAACGGGCCACTCACGTTGTCGAGCAGGCGATTGATACCGCCGGCCAGTTCCCCGTAGCTTCCCGAGTACTTGGTAAGGTCGGCGCGATGCGACAGATCGCCCGCCGCGGCCGCGGCATTGAGGGCGCCGGCATCGGTCACGATAGCCAACACGTTGCGCTGCGCGGCATTGAGCGAATTGATCGACGCCTGACAGGTGGTGATGATCGTGTTGAGCGTGGTCGCCACTTCGCCCAACTCATCGTCAGTCTTGACGTCGATGAGCGTCGTCGTTGCCTCGAGCTTCCCCGTGAGGTCGCCGCGGGCCATGCCCGACGCGATGCGCTCGATGCCGGTAATGCAGTTCCGGCTGAGTCGACCGGCCCGGTCCATGATGACTGCGAGCGGCGAGATGACCGTGTTGACGAGGCTCCTGTACACGAAGAACGCCACGACGAGCGTGGCGATCGAGGCAGCGGCCGCGATAGTGCGGGCGGGGCCGCCGGTGTCACCGAGCGATAAGGCAATGGCGAGGTTGGTCACCAGCGCGAGCGCGGTGAGCGACCCAATGCTTACCGCGATTCGACGGCTGATGGAGGAGCGAGTACTCATAGGGCGGTCAGAACCGGAGAAGTGAGATCAGGGCGCAAAGCGCCGATTCCCCGAGTTTCGTCCCATCGGTGGGAAAACTGAATTCTTTTTGGGTTGAGTGCTTCCGGATCTGCTGTGAGAGGGAAAATGGTACGACCTAGTACCTAGCAATTCGTCCCACCCTACTCGTATCGGAGCGCTTCAATAGGGTCGAGTCGCGCAGCGCGCCGTGCCGGGACCAAACCGAACACGACACCAATGCTCACGGAGACCACGACCGCGATCGCCGTAAGACCATAGGGCACCTCGGCGTCGACCTTCAGCGCCATCGAGGCGATGCGCCCAAAGGCCAATCCCGCCACGATACCGATGGCCCCGCCGATACCGGTCAGCGTGCTCGCCTCGACAAGAAACTGAACGAGGATATCCCGACGCG